>JANOQB010000630.1:0-2902 GCA_031422215.1 Cytophagales bacterium
AACCTTCGGATTATAAACCTGTCAACTGAGCCTAACCCCAACCGCATGACGGACGATGAAATCCGGGACGAGCAAGAACTCATCGAGCAGTCGAAGAAAAATCCGCAGGCATTTGGTGCGATTTATGAAAAATACTTCGACCGGATTTTCAATTTTATTTTACGACAAACCGATGATGACGAACTGGCCGGGGACTTGTGCTCGCAAACCTTCGTGAACGTATTGAACAATTTGCACCGCTACGAATTCCGTGGATTTCCGTTTTCGGCATGGCTTTATAAAATTGCCGGTAATGAGGTAAACAAGCACTACCGCAAAAACAAAGGCAAAAAAATATTCAGCATCGAGGAACTGAAAGTGCGCGAACTGATTGAGCAAAGTGATGATGGATGGGACGAGGATATGATCAACCGCGTGCTTCAATACATGAACGAATTGCCCACCGACATGGTGCAGGTGCTGGAACTCCGCTTTTTTGAAGACAAAGATTTTAAAGAAATTGCCTTTATCCTCGACATGACGGAAAGTGGTGCCAAGATGCGCACCTACCGGGCGTTGGATAAACTGAGAACGAATTTTAACATAAAAATGAAGTACGATGGGTAAGCACGAAATCCGGTTGCGCAGACAACGCCTCACTGCCCGCGGCAGCGAGCGGTTCCGGAATTATGGTGCCGTGCTGAAGCAACACGAAGAGGGGAAACGGATAAAAACAATCGTAAAGCTGTTTATATACTTCCTGATCATTGCTGCTTTGGTTTTGATTTTTGTATTTGTTTCGCGTTGGGAGAAAAAAGAAAAACCGGAAAATAAAAATCCTACAACAAAAATTATCGGACACACTAAGTGACTTGCTGGTGGCTGTGGTATTATGAAGATAAACGTAACCCACATTCATAATGGAAACGAAAAAAAATCCCGCCAAAGATGTTCACAGGCAATCATTCAAATTCTTTTTGGTTGGCCTGGCCATCTCTGTATCAACAATGATCATCGCCTTTGAGTGGACCTCGGAAAAGAGAGTGTATGTTCCAGAGCCCACCGAACCTCCGCTGGAAAATTATATTTCAGTTATGGCCACCCGTCATGAGCCGCCTAAGCCAGAACCTTTTTTGGTAAAGAAAATACAGCCTTCTGTTTTGGTTCCAACTACTGAACCAGCGAGTACGGTTGATACAAAACCTGCTATTGATTTTACCGGTGATGATTTCCCATTGCCATCAATAGACTCAACTTTGTTCAATTTGCCCAAAGAAGATGATGAGAAAATACATACACTTGCCGAAGTGCAGCCAAAGCCAATGGGCGGCTACGAATTATTTTATAAACAGATTTCAAAAAATCTCAACTATCCGCGGCAAGCGATGCGACAATTTGTGGATGGAAAAGTGTATGTTGAATTTGTGGTTGACAAGAAAGGAAAAGTGGTTCAGCAAAAAATTTTGAAAGGCATAGGCTCAGGCTGCGATGAAGAAGCAATGCGCGTGGTTGCCCTCACACAATGGGAACCGGGCCGGCAGCGTGGCCAGCCCGTGAATGTGCGCATGGTAATGCCAGTTGTATTTAGAGTTCGGTAGAATCTGCCAATTTTGAAATCTTGCTAAGTTTTGCAAAACCATTCTTTGGCTAAAATCATAATTTAGCTACATTTGCAAACATTTTTGGGCCCGTAGCTTAACTGAATAGAGCATTTGACTACGGATCAGAAGGTTGGGGGTTTGAATCCCTCCGGGCTCACTTTATTAAAATCCTAACTCATTTGGAAAGAACGGGTTAGGTTTTTTATTTGAAATCGAAATAAAAAACGGCCTGGCACCGTTACTGTGTACTACGTAGTGTAGGTGATGAAAAACTGATCAAGACTAAGGATTAAGGCGCACAGAATGTCGCTTAAGTAATGAACGAAGTAGTAATGGAACGTTAACTTTGAAGAATGAAGAAAATTGCAATTGCTTTCCTATTTACCCTCCTCACCGGTGTTGCTTTGGCGCAGGATAACAAAGAGCAGAAAAAACCAAAACCAAATGTGCCCGGCACTTTCCTGATCGATTTAGGTGTGAACCAAGGTTTAAACGCACCGACCAAATTCAAGCAGGGCTTTTGGGGATCGCGCACGGTAAATATGTATTATCAATATCCCATCCGTTTTGGAAGATCGAAATTCAGTTTTAATCCAGGCATTGGCCTAAGTCTTGAGCGATGGAAGTTTGTTGATGGCGCAACCCTTTTGGATACGGTTGAGTTAGTGCGTTTTCCCAATGGAGCAGCCAGCCCTACTCAAGTAGAACAATACAATTTGGTGAGCCCGATAAGAGCCTACCCTCAATTGGCCAACAAATCCAGCTTAGTCGCCAATTATTTAGAAATGCCAATAGAATTTCGCTTTGACACAAACCCCGAAGACCTAAACCGTAGTTTTAATGTGGCACTGGGTGGCCGCGTAGGTGTGTTGGTGGATGCGTTCACAAAAATCCGGTACAAAGATTTGGGTGAAACCGTGAAAGTGAAAAATAAATTTAACCACGGACTAAACCCATTGCGCTATGGTGTTTATGCCCGCGTTGGCATTGGTGGGTTCAGTTGGTTTGCTTTTTATAACCTGAGCGAAATGTTTGAAAAGGATAAAGGGCCTGCCGGCACCGCCATGAACACAGCCACGTTTGGGATTTCTATCAATGGGTTTTGAAAACCACACAAGTCCTCCTAAAGAGAAAGTGACCTCTCCTTCAATCTAAAATGAATACTGTTTACAAACTTAATGAGGCAGAAAAAACCGCCGTGGCCACGGGGTTAAAAGATATAAACGAGGGAAGGATATATTCCTCTAAAGCAGCTCAAAGCATAATTAAAGAATGGCTAAAAAAATCACTTCCCAATAAACACCGCTTTTCTTTTTTCTAAA
>JANOQB010000631.1:0-2492 GCA_031422215.1 Cytophagales bacterium
CTATACTTTGGGCTACCCGCCTGCCAAGCGATCGGGCAGGATGCCCACTTCCTGTGGGTTTTCAATTGCCACGGGCTTAAGCCCGTGGCAATTAGCGCACAAAAATTTCTCTTCATAACTCACTATATTTTTATAATTTCACTACAAATAAAACTGAGCATATGAAAAAATTATGTTTTTTGATTTCCCTGTCCTGCTTCTTTCAACAAGCATTGTCGCAAGAGATAGGTCTTCAACTGTATAGCCTTCGAAACGAAATCCCCAAAGATGTACCGGGTTCGCTGGCCCTTATCAAAGGGTGGGGCATCAAAGAAATTGAAGGTGGTGGCACCTATGGAATGACCATCGATGAATTCAACGCACTTGCTAAAAAGAATAATCTGAAAATGGTGAGCATCGGTGCCGATTTTAACGAACTCGCCAAAGACCCGGCAGCCGTGGCAGCAAAGGCAAAACAATTTGGGGCCACGTATGTCATGTGCGCATGGATCCCCCATAAGGGAACTGACTTTACGCTGGCAGATACTGAAGATGCAATTGCTGTTTTTGAAAAAGCAGGCAAAGTGTTGGCGGCCGCAGGGTTATCGTTTTGCTATCACCCGCATGGCTATGAATTTAGAAAACATGAGGATGGAACACTGTTCGATCTGATGGTGAAGAAACTCGATCCTGCCTATGTAAATTTTGAAATGGATGTGTTCTGGGTAAAACATCCAGGCCAAGATCCGGTGGCTTTGTTGAAGAAATATCCAAACCGGTTTCCGCTCATGCACCTGAAAGATCGCAGACCGGGCACCGAAGGAAATCAGTTTGGAACAGCTGATGATGAAACCAATGTGGTGCTTGGTGCAGGCGATGTGGGCATAGCGGCCATCATGAAGGAAGCCCGTAAACTTGGGGTAAAGCATTTCTTTATTGAAGATGAATCTTCCCATGCGGTTCATCAGATCCCACAAAGTTTGGAATACCTTAAAGCATTAAAGTAAAATGAAAATAAAGAGCATCAGGCAAACTGTAACCTTTAAGGGGGCGCGGCCACAGGAAGTGTATGACCTTATCATGGATGCAAAAATGCACAGCGCATTTTCGGGCAGCAAAGTTACCATGAGCAATAAAGTGGATGGCAGGTTTGAAGTGTTTGATGGGTATTGCAAAGGCTTTAATGTAGAGTTGAAAGAGGGAAAGAAAATTGTGCAAGGATGGCATTTTGCCGAAGAGGGGTGGCCCGATGATCACTTCTCCATCTGCACATTTATATTTGAAAAAGTTGCCACGGGAACCAAGCTCACCTTTGCACAAACGTACATACCCGAACACAAAGCGGAGTCGCTTAAAAATGGTTGGAAGCAATTTTATTGGCAACCGATGAAAGCGTTTCTGGCAAGCAAGAAGTCTAAGTAATTGACAATTGGCAAAAAGCAGCCTGCCTGCGCGGTAGGCAGGTTGATAATGAAGCAGGGTGTTTCCACCGTTGTCAATTGCCCATTTGTCAACTGTCACTTGATTAAAAAATGTTCATAAAAAGTATTTTTGCCCGCGCTTGGCGAAAGCTCAAAAAAATCCTCCTCTTTCTTTTTGTGTTTCAGTTTGTTTATATCATCGCGTTGAAATGGATCAACCCCCCAATTACAATCACACAGCTTACGGATTGGGCAAGTGGCCACGGACTAAAAAGAGATTACGTGGATTTTGAAGATATGTCGCCCAACATCCGGTTGGCCGTTATGGCAAGCGAAGATCAACTCTTTCCCGATCACAATGGATTTGATATTGCCAGCATCAAGAAGGCACTATCGAACAAAAAGAAAACGAAACGGGTGCGTGGTGCTTCTACCATTAGCCAACAAGTGGCCAAGAATGTTTTCTTGTGGCAGGGCCGCAGTTGGTTTCGCAAAGGTTTGGAAGTATATTTTACGTTTATGATCGAGTTGCTGTGGAGCAAGCAACGCATATTGGAAGTTTATCTTAACGTGGCCGAAATGGGCAAGGGGATTTTTGGTGTGGAAGCTGCCGCAAAAAGCTATTTCAAAAAATCAGCAAAAAAGATCACACGCACTGAAGCCGCCATGATTGCCGCTTGTTTGCCCAACCCAAAACTCTATAAGGTGAAACCTCCTTCGCGATATGTAAACGCAAAATTTCCGTGGATACTAAATCAAATGAACAATTTGGAAGGCGACCCCGTTGTAGATGCTTTGTTGAAGTAGGTGTTGGGTTAACTTTATTCTGGCTAATCGATTAGTGAAAGTCGCCATTTTATACTTAACAACAGCGGGTGCATGACAAATTGCACAGAATTAAAAAAAATAGCCCGTCAGCAGAAAACTAAACCCTGTAGAGTTTGAAACTTTGTACTATTTGGAGGGGCCTGAAAACAAAAAAACCTCTTAATCATATTCATTAGGAGGTTTTACTTTTGTTCAATAGACTTATGTGACCCCGCTGGGATTCGAACCCAGGACCCTTACATTAAAAGTGTAATGCTCTACCAA
>JANOQB010000632.1:0-5951 GCA_031422215.1 Cytophagales bacterium
GCTATTTGCCCACGGGCGAATTTATTGGATTTATAGGAGTGGGCTACGATGTTCACGAACGGAAACTGGCAGAGCAGGCATTGATTGAAAGCGAACAAAAATTTCAGCAAATGGCCGAACTGGTGCCGCAAAAAGTGTGGACTGCCGATGCCGAGGGCAACAAAAATTATTTTAATAAAACATTGCTCGACTATGCCGGAATGTCTTTTGATGAATTGAGAGGCGAAGGATGGCAAAAAATAATTCATCCCGATGACTGGGAAGAAAATAAAAAGCACTGGCTGGAATCTATCCGCACCGGAAAAGATTATCAATCGGAAAACAGGTTTTTGCGCAAGGACGGAAAATACTTATGGCACCTTACCCGGGCGGTAGCCTTAAAAGATGACGAGGGCAAAATAAAAATGTGGATAGGCTCTAAAACCGAAATACAAGAGCAGAAAGAGCACCGGATAGAATTGGAAAAAGCCGTGATAGAAAGGACCCATGAGCTGGTGCAGGCCAATATGCAAGTAGAACAAAAAAATGAAGAGCTGGTGCAAATGAACAGCGAGCTTCAGTCGTTCACCTACATTGCCAGCCACGATTTGCAGGAGCCCCTTCGCAAAATACAAACCTTTGCCAAGCGCATAGTGGAAAAAGATCATGCCGCACTGAGCGAAAACGGAAAGGATTATTTTTTGCGCATGCAACAGGCTGCCGGCCGCATGCAAACGCTCATTGAAGACCTCCTCTCCTTCTCGCGTGTAAACAGCGGGGATAGGAACTATGAACATGCCGACCTGACCACTATTTTGGACGAAGTAAAAAACGACTTCAAAGAAATTATCGAGGAGAAAAATGCGGTTATCGAAACGCACGGGCTGGGCCAGGCATACGTTATTCCGTTCCAGTTTCATCAACTGCTGCAAAATCTGTTGGGCAACGCCCTAAAATTTACCAAGCCCAACACAGCGCCCCACATTATTATCAAAAGCGAGATTGCAAAAGGGAGCACCTTGCACGACAAACTAACTCCGGAAAAAGAATATTGCCACATCACCATGTCCGACAACGGCATTGGCTTTGAGCCTGAATTTAAAGACAAAATATTCGAACTGTTCCAGCAACTGCACGGCAAGGACAAATTCAAAGGAACAGGCATTGGGCTGTCCATCGTAAAAAAAATTGTAGAGAACCACCACGGCATTGTAACCGCTACCGGTGAACTCGGCATCGGGGCCAGGTTTGATATTTATATCCCTAACCTGGCGAAGGCAGAAGCAAAAAAGTGAACTGGCCCCTCTGATCAAGATCAACTTTCCAAAAGTTACCGTCCAACATCGTCTCCCGTTTAACGTCCAACATCGTCTCCCGTTTCGGGGACGATGTTTGTGCCGGTGCCGTTTAATAGCATCGTCCCGAAGCGGAGACGATACTTGACACCCAAAGTGAAACTGGCCCTACTTCAAAAATCAAAATTCATCATTCAACATTCGTTATTCAAATTCACTCGTCCAACATCGTCCCTATTTAAACGCCTCCCCCCGCGTTATCACCATTTCCTTTTCATCGCCACGCAATTTCAAAAGTTGGCATACGCGGTTTGGCCTGGGCCATTGCAAAAAAAACCAAAGCAGCAAAACTCCGAACGCCATACTAAAATAACCGTTGCCGGTAAGCAACAAGGCCATTGGCATGAGCCATATCGCCAGCGCAAGGGCAACCATCTTCCTTATCAATACGGCACCTAATTTTTCCAATTTTATTCCCAACCCAACTTCCTTCGCTATGGCGTTGGCTTTCCTTTTGGCCAATAGCTGAGCAAGCACAAGAACGGCCAAACACAAACCACTGAGGGCCATTAAAAGCACCCTCTCAATCGCTTTATCCAAAACTACCAGGCCTGTGAGGTGAGCCAGCAATTGCGAGTAGTAAAGGATGATGAGGATGATGGGCACCATCAAAAGTTGATACCCCATATTGTTCAACTTATAGAAGTACTCTTTCATGGAATTGAATTTCATTTGGGTGCCATTTGAATTTTATCAAATTTAATTAATTAACTTCGCCCAACGATCAAAAGAAAATGGAAGCCGTAAACCTCTCGCGCAAAGAACAAGTAATACGAAGTGCAGCAGAATTGTTTCGCGAAAAAGGATATGCGGCCTCTTCGATGCGCGACCTGGCCCAAAAGCTGGGGATCGAGGCGGCAAGTCTCTACTCCCACATCAAATCCAAAGAGGAAATCCTTCAGCAGCTTTGCTTCGACATGGCCACGGAATTCAGAAAGTCGCTTACAGAAGTAGAGAAGAAAAATGTTACAGCTACAGAAAAGCTCAGGCTGGGCATCATTGGCCATATTCAGGTGATGGCCAAAGACCTTACCGCCTCGGCAGTTTTTATGAACGAGCACCGCCACCTAAGCCAGCCATTTTTGAACGATTTTTTATTGTTGCGCATCAATTACATAAACCGCTTCAAAGCCATTATTGAAGACGGAACCAAAAAAGGCGAGTTTAAAGAAACCATCGATAAAAAATTGGCTGTGATGACGTTGTTCTCCTCCCTCAATTGGATGCCCATGTGGTATGATCCACAAAGTAAAATAGACCCACAAAACCTGGGGCAGCAATTGGCCGACATGCTGGTCAACGGCCTGAAAAAAAATTAACCCTTATCTCTACTTTTTAACTGAGGTTTCGCAAACCAATTGTGTGGTGTGTCAGCCTGAGGTTCTCGAAGGCTATTTTTATTCCCTCCAGTCAGTTTTCGAGCAGGGAAATCGCTTTTAAGAAAATCTTTAGAAATTTTGGATCTATTTCGGCCCACGATAAACTGAACCACATAGATTCATAGGTACATAGACTTTCACATAGGTGTTGGGCTTATTTTCTATGTGCCTGCCTGTCCGGTAGGCAGGTGCATTTCTATGTTTCTATGTACTATGTGATTCAAAATTGTGGTCGGTCTGAGGGGGATTGATCCAAAGTCTTAATTAAAATTCCTAAAAGCGATTTCCCTGCATTCAAACCCCTTCGGGCTTAGCTCAACAACATTTATAAGTTATTATTGATACGTTACTAAGCAATGACCGAAATAGTATATTTGCAAACGATTGTTGTTAACAAACCAATTGAAAGATGTACGGAGGAGGAAACACTTTTGAGGGAATAAAAACGGATGGCTTGGCTCAGGAAGACCCGGTTATGCTCGCGGCCTTTGAAGCACGGATAGCACGTGGAGAAAAAATTGAACCCACCGATTGGATGCCGCAGTTGTACCGCAAGCAACTCATCCGCATGATTGAGCAGCATGCCCACAGCGAAATTATTGGTGCGCTGCCGGAAGGAACGTGGATAACGCGGGCACCCGGCTTCAAAAGAAAAATGTCGTTGATGGCCAAAGTGCAAGACGAAGTTGGCCATGCTCAACTTTTATACAGCGCTGCCGAAACACTCGGCAAACCACGCGAACAAATGATTGACGACCTGATCACAGGCAAATCAAAATATTCCAATGTTTTCAACTACCCCACTTTTACCTGGGCCGACTGCTGTTTCATTTCGTGGTTGGTGGATGCAGGTGCCATAGTAAACCAACTGGCCAATGCCAAAGGAAGCTACGGCCCTTATTGCCGCGCCCTCGACAGGATATGTGCCGAAGAATCTTTCCACTTAAAGTACGGGCACCATTGTGTGATCTATTTGGCTGCGGGCACCGCCATCCAACGAAAAATGTTTCAGGATGCGCTCAACCGGTGGTGGCCACCCATGATGCATTTCTTTGGGCCATCCGATAAAATTTCCACACACACCCAGGTGCTTATGAAATGGAAGGTGAAGATGGGCACCAATGACGATATGCGGAATCAGTTTTTGGATATGTATGTTCCTAAAATTTTGGAATTGGGTTTTACGATCCCCGATCCCAAACTAAATAAGAACACCGACACAGCACGATGGGAATATACCGAACCCGACTGGGAAGAATTCAAGCGCGTGATCAATGGCGATGGCCCCTGCAACAAGGAAAGACTTGAAGTGCGGAGGATTGCCGAAGAGCGGGGCAAGTGGGTGCGCGAAGCGTTGAAGACACCCAAGACTGCTTATGTGACTCCGTTGGCATAATTATAAATTCAATATTCTATATTAGTTTGGGTGTTGAAGCGAGTGCATACGAAATTCCCCTGGCTGGTGGTCAGCAACAAGTTGACATAATCTTCGAGCGGAAAAACAAATCTCTTACCGAATATTTATATTGAAACTCAAGTGCGGTGGCCCGACAAAAAGGCGGGGGTGCGGGGGCACGAGGGAGGAAGCATCTTTTTGTCTTGACCTTTTTTGGGTACTTTTTTGTGTCAAGACAAAATAGTACCAAACCAAAAGTTGAACCTAAAACTAAAATTGTGAGGGATACTTTGTTACACGTAACTGATCTTGAACTTTAAATCCTAAACCGTTGAACTCCCTCGACCCACGCGTAGCCAGGCTTCCGCGCACTGAAGAAGCCGAAATAATAGTACCGAAGAAGCCGCTCGATCAGTTCGGCACCTACGAAGTTTTTGTGGAACCCAAAGAAGGCAAACCTTTTCAACACGAAGGCATTGTGCATGCACCCAATTTGGAAATGGCTTATGTGCTGGCCAAGGAAACTTTTACCCGCAGGTTCACGTGCTCATCGTTGTATGTGGTTGACACACGCGATGTGCATGCCACGCCCGTAACGGAAGGCGACAAAAATGTGTATGACCTGATAGCGGAGGGGCCCGAACGAAATGATTCAAATCTCACTTTTGAAATCTACCAGTTGAGCAAACGCGGCAAGCAACATGTTCATGCAGGAACTGTTCATGCAGTGGGTGCGCAGGAAGCAGTGGCCATTGCCAAAGCAAAATTCAATACAGGCAAAACAGTTTACAATGTGTGGGCAATCCCTTCCGATAAAATCCGTTTCACCTCACGCGAAGAAAAAGAACTTTGGATAACATTGCCCGATAAAAAATTCCGCGATGCTTCTGACTATAAAGGAGGTGATAAATTGAAAGGGTTTTTGGAGGGAAGGCATTAAAGATTCTATTATCCGTTATTTAGAAATGTAGTTCGTGTGTACCTATCCATGAAATTTCATCGGGGGCGAGGTGCGCAAAACTTTACCCCATTTCCAAATCTTTATACTCGACCCTGCCTGTCCGGTAGGCAAGCCGCGATCCCAACGACATAGTTGCGGGTCAACAACTATTTTTGACTAACATCAACTAGGGAGTGAGAAACACAAAATAAATTTTGAATGCTGTTGTAAGATATGATTTGTTAAACTTCTGCTATAAGCATGTCTATAAATTAAGTAACTTTCGACATGGAATTTCCAAAATTAAACCCTCAATTATTCTGGGATACAGACACCTCTCAAATTGATTGGGAGAAAAATGCCAACGCTATTATTGTTCGTGTTGTAGAACGAGGCTACCTAACCGATTGGAACGAGATCAAACGTTACTACGGACATAAAAAAATAAAAGAAGCGGTTATATCAGCTCGAAACCTCTCCAAAAAAACACTTCACTTTATGTCGAGCCTGTACGAAGTACCTCTATCCGATTTCAGATGTTACAAATCGAATCTCTTCCCAGAGCTACACTGGATGTATTAAAAATGTTGATGAAGCAACCCTTCATCAACGACTTTTTGTTAGTAGGTGGTACAGCGTTATCACTTTATTGGGGACATCGAATCTCAATAGATCTTGATTTTTTCACAGACAAAAATATTGATTTAGATAAGCTCGAGGCAAAGGTCAATGGAATCGATCAAGCTATTATGGAATCGAAAAATCCCATTGGGAGAATCTATTCGATCAATAAAGTAAAGACCGATTTTGTGAACTACCCTTATCAATTTTTATATGAGCCTTTCTTATGTGAAGGAATTGCCCTTGCTCATATTGACGATGTGGTGGCTTTAAAATTAGGG
>JANOQB010000633.1:0-3215 GCA_031422215.1 Cytophagales bacterium
CAGAAAGTATCCGCTTCCCGCTCTGACAGAGATGCGAAAGAAGGATCGGTGTTCGTAAAAGTAAGCAGCGATGGTAAAGAGGCCATGCTGATTGCACTAAACTGCGAAACGGATTTTGTGGCGAAAAACGATGCGTTTCAGGAGCTGGGTAAGCTTATTGTTGAAACTGCTTTCGCGAAAAAATCGGCTACCAAAGAAGCGTTGATGGCCGAGAAAGCTGGCGACCTTACCCTGCAGGACAAGATCACGGAACTGGTGGGCAAGATTGGCGAGAAGCTGGAAGTGTCCACCTATGTACACATGAAAGGTGAAGCCATTGTGCCTTACATTCACTCGGGAAGCAAATTAGGTGTGTTGGTGTCGCTCAAAGGCGTGAACGGGAAAGATGTGACCGAAGCAGGCAAGGACGTGGGCATGCAGATAGCGGCCATGAACCCTGTGGCGGTGGACGAGAAGAGCATTGACCCAGCCATAATCGCCAAAGAATTGGAGATAGCGAAGGCACAAATCATAGCAGAAGGCAAACCGGAAAACATGGTTGACAAAATTGCCGCAGGCAAACTGAACAAGTTTTTTAAGGAGAGCACATTGTTGCCACAGAGTTTTGTGAAAGACAACACGAAGACCGTTGCCCAATATTTGGATAGCGTAACCACAGGATTGACCGTGGCCGAGTTTAAGCGCGTGGCCATTGGGTGATTGTATTTTTTGAAAAAAAAGGGGGGCGATTGGCTCCCTTTTTTTATATTCCATCCTTGATTTTGTTCTATTGATTGTGCCTAATATTAAATCAAAGGCAATTCCATATCTGCCGAAGGTGTTCAAGTAGCGGGCAAGGAGCTGCCCTTTGGCCGGGCGTTCAAGCAAAGTGCCCTTGCATTTTTGAAGGTGAAAGTGCGATGAAATCGCTTTTAAGAATTAAGGCTTTGTAAAGCAATCGAGTTGTCAATTGTCATTATTTAACAATTTTGTCAACTGTCAATACAATGATTGAAGTTAGTTAAGCCTAGGTAGATTCAAAAAAGCTCAAACTCACTCTTTATCCCTTTTGCCCAGCAATCCAAGCTATGAATTGTTGTTTTCGAAATGTTTTGCAACGCCTCGTGTGTTAGAAATGCCTGATGGCTTGTGATCAGCACATTTTTAAAAGTCATGAGCCGTGCAATCACATCATCTTGTAAAATAGTATCCGAATGATCCTCAAAAAAAAGTCCTTTCTCTTCTTCATAAACATCCAATCCAAGATAACCAATTTTGCCTTTCTTCAATGCTTGAATCACTTCTTTAGTATCCACCAATCCGCCCCGACTGGTGTTGATCAACATTACGCCCTCTTTCATTTGTTCTATCCGTTGTTTGTTGATAAGATAACGAGTGTTTGCCACCAATGGGGCGTGCAAGGTAATGATGTCGGAATTTTTGCACAGGGTTTCCATATCGGTGAATTCCAGATTGAAGTCTTCCGCCAGCTTTTTGTCGGGGGCGGCATCAACGGCCAATAGCTTGCAGCCGAAACCATTCATAATCCGGGCCACCACTCTTCCTATTTTTCCTGTGCCTATAATACCAACGGTTTTTCCGTTCAGGTCGAATCCCGTTAGACCGTTCAAAGAAAAATTCAGATCCATAATGCGATTGTGGGCATGGATGAGCTTGCGGTTTAGGGCCAGCATCAACGCTACTGTGTGCTCGGCCACGGAGTAGGGTGAGTACTCGGGCACATAAGCCACTTGCAATCCAAGTTTTTTTGCTGCCACCAGATCAACGTGGTTGTGTCCGGCCGAGCGCAGCACAATAAATTTTACACCATTGGCCTTCAGCGATTCCAATACGGGAGCCGTGCCATCATCATTTACAAATAATGAAACTGCCTCGCACCCCAAACTGACAGATACGGTATCTATTCTCAGATAGGTGGCGATGAATTGAAGCTCATGTTTTTCTTGCCTGATTGGAGTGAAGGCGTCATTGGCAGCGATGATATAATTTTTTTCAAATGGGTGGGTACTGTAGATGGCTACTTTCATTTAGATGCGAGTTATTGTGTTCTCCTTCTTCTGTAAATCAGTTTTTCAAGTTCAACTGTAGTCAATATCAATGAAGACAGCTCTACCAAAATAAATTCATTCAAGGTTAAGCCTTCGGTTTTAAAAATAGGTTGTACCAATGTTGTTTATGCAGTTTCGGGAATAGGCCATTGTGCTCACATTTTGGCTTCATACTATGCTTCAATGCCCTTAAAGTATTTGTGACGAACCCATTTCTCGATACCAATCATGATCAGGATAGAAAATGCTACCATAAAGGACAATCCCCATGCTTCTCCATTTAAGGGGGCTGAATGAAACCAGCGATTCATAAATGGGATATAGACGAAGGAAGCCTGGGCAAGCAATACTCCGACTATGCCCAAATAGATCGATGGGTTAGAAAAAATCCCGATTTGATGGATTGGGAGCTTAAGTGAACGGCAATCAATCATGTAAAACACCTGAAATAAAACCATTGACGTTACAGCCATGGTTTGGGCTTCCGAAATAGCCAGAGCAGGATCAGTTCCGTTTGAAAGTTCAAAATGATATTCCCAAAGGAATAATCCTATTGTTCCTCCGGCCATAATAAGGGCAACCGTTACTATTCTGAAAATGATAAACGAACTTAATAAAGGTTTTCCGGGCTTGCGCGGAGGGCGGTTCATCACATCCGGCTCCATAGCCTCGAGCGCAAGCGGCAATGTAAGCGCAACTGCAGTAATAAGGTTGATCCATAATACCTGAACAGGCAGCATGGGTTTGAGTAGCACACCACCTTCTGTAGGAAAAAACAGCACGGCAAAAAAAATAACGAGCCCCAACCCTATGCTTGTAGGCAATAGAAACACAAGACATTTCAAAAGATTGTCGAACACTCTGCGCCCTTCTTCAATGGCAGCCTCAATGCTTTCAAAATTGTCGTTGGCTAAAATCATATCTGCCGATTCCTTGGCAACCGCTGTTCCGCTGATTCCCATAGCCACTCCTATATCTGCGCGTTTAAGGGCGGGAGCATCATTCACTCCGTCTCCTGTCATCGCTACAATTTCTCCGTTTGCCTGGAGAGCCTTTACGAGTTTAAGTTTATCTTCCGGGGATACTCTGGCAAAAATATGGGTATTTTTCACGGCCTCCTGAATATCCACCTCATTCATCTTCTGAAGTTCGTGGCCTGTAATTACC
>JANOQB010000634.1:0-4583 GCA_031422215.1 Cytophagales bacterium
GGTATGTTTATTAATGTTTTACAAGAATAGCTGTTCTCGCAACTTACGAAAACCACAGCACCACTGCCATAGCAAGCACAGAAACAATCATCACGCGCTTAATCCATACTTCACCCGCCTTCACCGACCACCGGCTTGCATACCAGCCTCCCAGCGCATGCCCAATGGCCAACACCAAACCGATGTACCAATTGATTTTTCCTTCGAGCGCGAAAACAACTACCGACACGCCCGTGTAAACAATGGCTGCAAACACTTTTACATAATTGCTTTTCACTAAGCTCAGGTTGTTAACCAAACTCAGCACCGCGATCACTAAGAAGCCAATTCCCGCTTGCACAAACCCGCCATACACGCCAATGAACAGAAAGAAAAAAACTCCCGTCCATTGCGCCTTGGGTGTTAATTTCTCTTCGCCTTTGGATTTGAATGGGTCATAAAGAATGAGGCCCACGGAAATGAACATGACCACAACAAATATTTTTTTGAACACATCATCGGGCACATGCGCGGCAAGCAGCGATCCGGCCAGCCCGCCACCGAGCGATGCGATGCCCAGATAAATTGCATACGGCCAGGGAAGTTCTACGCCCTTACTTCTAAATCCGCCAACAGCAAAAATATTTTGAAAGAGAATGGCCACGCGGCTCGTTGCGTTTGCTATGGTGATGGGCAAGCCAATAAAAGTGAGGATGGGAACAGAGAACAGCGAGCCACCACCGCCCACCGTGTTGAGGAATGCCGCCAAGAAACCAACTGCTATGATGAGGGGATATTCGTACCAGGCCAAGTTTAGAGTTGTTAGGTCATTAATTTTACCAGCATCGGATTTATTGTGGCTACTTAATTTTCAGAGGGAATAACGCCAAACTCAAACTCAAAAACAAACTCAAACTCAAAAACAAATCCCTAACTCCTATATTCAATCTCATCTCCAATCTCCAATCTCCAATCTCATATCTTCTAACTCCAATCTCCCCTACCTAACCTTAGCCGTTCTCACAATTTTAGAAAACAAAGAAGGGATAAACCGTTTGAGATAAACAGCAAAAATTTCTTTTGCACCACCAATGTAAACTTCTTCCTTTTTATTTTCGATTGCCCTTATCATTTTTTTGGCGAACCGTTGAGGCAACATGCCTTTGCTTGTCGTGCCATCCATTGTGTTGAGCGGGGTGCCATCTCCAGTAACAGCATGTAGGGTGATATTGGTTTTTATCCAGCCGGGGCAAACGAGGGTCACGTAAATATTTTTATTTTCTTTCCACAACTCTGCCCGTAGCGAATCAAAAAATCCGTGCAGCGCGTGTTTGGCTGCTGCATAGCCGGAGCGATAAGGAGTGCCAATGATACCCATCACACTGCTGACCGTAACATAGTGACCAGCCTTTTGATTTATAAAATGGGGTAGCAAATATTTTGTAAGGGCCAATGTGCCAAAGTAATCCACTTCCATAATCTTCCGGTCAACATCTACTAGGGTTTCTTTTGCAAGGCTTCGTTGGCTGATGCCTCCATCGTTGATCAAGATATCGATGTGACCAAAAAATTGGATGGCCGCTTCGGTGTGCAGCTGCAAGGTGGACGGCTCGCCAAGGTCCAATGGCAAAATGCGGATGTTTAGTTGTGCCACAGCAGGACAATTGCCTTTCACGCGCTCTAATTCATCTTTTCTGCGTGCCGACAAAATAAGGCGCACACTTTTCTTTGCCAACTCATACACCAATGCTTCGCCAATGCCAGACGAGGCACCCGTGATCCAGATAACTTTGTTGGTAAGTTTTCCCATCACTTAGATTGCGCACTTGCCTTGTGGTTTTCCGAATACACCCAAATGGTATAAATGCCAATGGCCGTGCCGATGGGAAATGAAAATAATTTGAAACAACCTAAGATCAGCAATAACATCATGGCCCATGTTTTTTCGTTGAGCAGGGCCACACCGCCTACGATGGATGGAATAGAAAAAAACAGGATCACCACGGTGGCAATTGTGCGCACAAATGGCACGATCCATTCAATTATCCACAGTGCTTCCGGGTCCGCTTTGTCCATGATAAAAGGTAGGAAGGCAGAGATTAACCCAGACATCAGAAGCATGCCTAAAATTTGCAATGAGCCAGAAACAATGTAGAGAATGGCCAATATCCTTTTGTGGTTTCCCATAAAATGTGTTTTTAGAAAGTTACAAATTAGGTATTACTTTTTCATAGATCACAAAATCAAATCCATACGCATGTCGTATATCTGTTTGGTGATGAGTGCGCGACAATTCCTTCCACTCGTTTATGTTGAATTCAGGAAAGTATGTATCGCCTTCAAGGGTTGCATCGATCTCGGTAAGGTAAAGCCGGTTTGCGAAGCGCATGCCCAGCGAATAAATTTCCGAACCTCCAATGATGAAAAGTTCTTTTTCATTGGCTGCTTGTGCGAGGGCAATTCCATCTTCCATCGTGTTTACGGTTGTGCATCCAGGCGCGGAATAATTTTTTTGATGCGTGACTACTATGTTTGTGCGGTTGGGCAACGGCCTGAATTTTTCCGGGATCGACTCATAATTTTTCCGGCCCATGATCACGTGATGCCCTTTGGTGGTTTGCATGAAATACTTCATGTCGTCAGGCAGATGCCAGGGCAGGTCGTTGTTTTTGCCGATGACCCGGTTTTTTGTAAGTGCTGCGATGAGGGAGATGATCATAGTGTGATACTGGTTGCTGGAAACTGGATGCTTGATACTGGATGCTGGTTAAATTTTGTTTCCCCTAAAATACTCTTGCACGTTCATTCTCTTTTTTCCTTCCGGTTGAAATTCATCAATGGAAACCCAGCCATCAAAGGTTTTTACTGCAAGATAAGTTTTGTTGTCTGTTTGAAATTCGCCCACCGCAATATTTTGTTTATCGAGTATTGAACCAGCATCACGGTCAGTGATGTTTTTGATTTTGAATATTTTAAACGTCCGTCCGTTGAAAATGGCCCAGGCACCCGGATAAGGACTAAGCCCTCTCACAAAATTTCTGACTTGTTCAGTAGATTGGTTCCAGTTTATTTGACAAGTCTCTTTGAAAATTTTGGGCGCATGTTTTACTTCCGATGATGTTGCTTGCGGCACCGAAGGATAGTCACCCTGCTCAATGGTTTGCACCGTTTTCAAAACCAATGCCGCCCCTTTGTGCATGAGGCGTTCATACAAGGAGCCTGCATCGTCTTCATCACTTATGGTTTCTTTCTCTTGAAAAATAATGCTGCCCGTGTCAATTTCATGTTTGAGGAAAAATGTGGTGACTCCGGTTTCTTTTTCTCCGTTGATGATTGCCCAATTGATGGGAGCAGCTCCTCTATAATCTGGAAGCAACGAGCCATGTAAATTAAACGTGCCCAAAATGGGCATGGCCCACACCACTTCGGGCAGCATGCGAAAGGCCACCACAATTTGAAGGTTGCCACTATAGCTTTTCAATTCTTCCAAAAACGATTGTGCCTTTAAATTTACTGGTTGAAGAATGGGAATATTGTATTTCAACGCACATTCCTTTACAGGTGATGGTGTAAGCTTTTGCCCACGTCCCTGTGGCTTATCGGGTGCTGTGATCACCGCCACTATATTAAATTTATTTTGGACCAAGATTTCTAAGCTTGGCACGGCAAATTCAGGTGTGCCCATGAAGATGATGCGGAGGTTATTCTTCAAATCATCCATTTTCTTTTGACATTATCTTTACGAGACGCTCATCAAAGAGCAATGGTTCACTTTTGTTGGCTTTCACTTCAGGAAACAATTTATGCTTCGGATTTAAAAGGAGATTGTACGTGTTGGACATCAATACTGAGGGCACTTTCATAGCAAGGTATTTATTGTCCTCCAAAAATGCGTCCCCTATTTTTTGGGTTATGTGTATTTTTGAACTCCATCCTTTAGTCAACTTTGGTTCATAAATAACGGCACCTTTTGGAATCTCAATGGGAACCATCACATACTCCGCACTGATTTTAGTAAGCGGAATTCGAACAGCAACCTCTAAGGCTGCCAATAAATTATTTTCTGCGGTGTATAGTGCATAATGTCCGGGCGTGTTCCAGCGACCTCCCAATTGAAAAGCACCTTGACCGCTCAGTTCGCGAGCCCATTTCTTAAGTGTGCAGCGGAAAACGATCATGCCAGAATACCGTGTTCCAATCTCCCCAACACAGTGAGCAAATCCTCAACTCCTTTTCTGGTATAAATTAGGTTGATTGGTTTTTCGCCTTCTAAATCAATGGACGGCAAGTGTAGCCACTCCGTAAACCCATCCACGCCATTAAATAGTTCTTTGCCTTTTGCGAACAATTCCGCCAAATGAATTAGCCTGTCAGAAATGTATAATCTCATTCGCTCGGTGGGCTGGTAATTATCCAAGGTGCGCTTGGTCACATCAAGGTAACTGAAAATAAGTTTTTCGTCCAATCGGCTTTGTTTGATAAAAAAAATCAAAGATTGCTTGGGCAAACCCTTTTTTGCCAAGGTGGTGAGGTTATCGAATTTCCCTAAAACCTTGCTGCCACCCAACAGGTTTATCGTATCAATATCCATATTGTAAATTTTC
>JANOQB010000635.1:0-7069 GCA_031422215.1 Cytophagales bacterium
TCCCCGGCCAGTAGGTTCGTCCATGCTTATCACGGTTGATATGGAGATGGCGGGCTCGGTTAGTGGGGGTTGTGTGGAGGGCGCTGTATTGAAAGAGGCAAAGTCTGTTATTGGAAGCACTTCAAGCAAACGACTTTCCTACGGAGTGACTGATGACGATGCCTGGGCTGTGGGCCTTAGCTGTGGCGGAAAAATTCAAGTCTATCTGCAGCCGTGGGGTTCTTCTTCCCAATCCCCGCAAGGGAATGTATTTACAAAACTAGTGCAACTGTTAGCTGAAAATAAAAGCTGCGTTTTGGTAACCGTACTTTCTGATCATGAAAATAAAAACACATTGATTACACCGGATGGAAATAAAGTTGGCAACGAAATCCCGCTGGAGGTTTTATCAAAATCGCTCGAGGCATTTTCAAAACGTGCTCACGAAACGGTGGAAGTAGCAGGCGCGCACTATTTTATCCATGTGTTTCCGCGCAGGAGCCAGCTCATCATCATTGGTGCAGCGCACATCACTGCCGACTTGGTTCAACTTGCCCATCAATTTGATTTTGAAACCATCGTGATAGACCCGCGAGGTACGTTTGCAAAGAATACTACGTTTGTGGTAAAGCCCGACCAGATTTTTGAAAAATATCCATCGGAAGTATTGAATGATTTTGAGTTGGATGCGAACACCTACGCGGTGATCCTTTCGCACGATCCGAAAATTGATGATGATGCCCTCCAAATTTTGTTGAAGAAAAAAGTCGCTTACATAGGCGCCTTGGGCAGCAAGAAAAACCATGAGAAGCGTAGCCACCGGCTTTTGGAAAAGGGTTTTACAGCCGAGGACATCGCCCGCATTGATGCACCCATCGGGCTGGACATAAATGCCAAGGGAGCAAAAGAAATTGCATTGAGTATTTTTGGAGCGGTGATCAAAGCAAAGAATGAGTATTTGTAACTGCCGGGGTCTGACTAAAAAGCTCTAATTTGATATAAAAGTAGTCAGCCTTTATTGTGTAACTGATGTTACTCAAAACTTACAAAGTAGTGTCAGCCTGAGGCCCTCGAAGGCGATTTAACTTAGTCTAATCAGTTTTCGAGAGCCTCAAACTGACAGGTTCCACCGTTTTGCGTAACATCAGTTTTGTATTTTCATTGATAAAAGAAATCATGAATTCATGGAAATCCCGTTAACCCCGCTTGAGTTTGCCAGGCGTTCGGCAAAATTGTACCCATCACGGATTGCCGTGGTGGACGAAAACATTCGGCTTACCTACAACGAATTTTTTAAACGGTGCGCGGCATGGTCGAGTATCCTGCAACAGAAGTACAACATACAGCATGGGGACCGTGTGGCCTACATTGCACCCAATACACACGGTCAGCTTGAATCATTTTATGCGGTGCCACAAATTGGCGCTGTACTAGTCCCGATAAACTTCAGGTTGGCCGCAGAGGAATTTGAATACATCATCAACCACTGTGGGGCAAAAGTGCTTTGTGTTCACAGTGACTACCTACATGCGGTGGACAGCATTCGGCCACGCTTACAACAGGTAGAAAAATTTGTTGCCCTCGAAGGAAAAAAGGATGGATGGATTGATTACGAAACCGAGCTTACCGCATCAAATGGCAATTTCACAAAGCCTGAAATGGATGAAAGAGATTTGCTCACCATTAACTACACTAGTGGCACCACTGGCAGACCAAAAGGTGTGATGATAACACACCGCAATGCTCATGCAAACATCATGGCCACCCTGGCTCACATCCATTTATCAGTGGATGAAAGTTATTTGTGGACACTCCCGATGTTTCATGCTAATGGCTGGACGTTTACTTGGACCGTCACTGCTTGTGGTGGCAAGCATGTTTGCCTTCGAAAGGTTGACCCCGCATTAGTTTTCAAATTGATTGAGCAAGAGAATGTAAGCCTTCTTTGTGCGGCACCAACCATATTGATTGGCCTGGCCTATGCACCGGAAGAATTGAGGCGTGGAGTAAGAAAAGGTATCCGGTTGTTAACGGCTGGCGCACCACCGGCAGCAACAACCATCGAGCGGATAGAGAATGAATTTGGTTGGAACCTGACACAACTCTATGGCCTTACTGAAACATCGCCATTCATTACCATATGCGAAGAGCGGCCTGAGCACACATCGCTAGCATTAAAAGATCATGCCGTGATCAAAGCGCGACAGGGAGTGGAGTTGATACCGACAGGTGAAGTGAGGGTGGTGACACAAGATGACATGGAAGTGCCTTGGGATGGCCAGACACTTGGTGAAATTGTGGTGCGCGGAAATGTGGTAATGAAAGGATATTACAACGATCCCGAAGCCACTGCTCAAGCCATTCGCAAGGGATGGTTTCATTCGGGCGATTTGGCAGTAGTCCATCCTGATGGCTATATTGAAATACGGGATCGGATAAAAGATGTGATCATCAGTGGTGGCGAAAACATTTCTTCGGTGGAAATAGAAAGTGTGATGTTGCGCCATCCGTCTGTGCAAGAAGTGGCCGTGGTGGGCATGCCCCACGAAAAATGGGGTGAGTCGCCCCATGCATTTGTGATCTTACGTACCGGGATGAATGTTAAAGAAGAAGAATTGAAAAAATTTGTTCGAGAGCATTTGGCCTCGTTCAAAATCCCTCATTGGATTTCGTTTGTAAAAGAACTTCCCAAGACCGCTACTGGCAAAATCCAGAAATATGCTTTGCGCGGAGGCAGAGCAAATATTTCGAAACAGTAAGTCGGCAGAAATAAATATTTCTCTAAGCAATCGCCAACAAGGCCCGCTTCAAATAAACTTTCGCTAAATGCTTTCTGTATTTTTCAGAGGCATAGTGGTCGCTTAAAATTTTGGTTCCTTCGGCTGCAGCTTTTGATGCAGCCTCTATGGAAGCGGCATCCAATTTTTTTCCTTCCAATGCTTTCTCAGCTCCCGCATCGCGGAAAGCACAACTTGAAACGCCTGTGTAGGCAACGTTCACTTTTCCATCGGCTGTTTTTAAAACAGCACAACCAACAATGGCAAAGCGGGAGGCAGGTTGAGGAAATTTTACATACGCGCTTTTGCTTCCAGCTGCTATGGGCACGTGAATGGCGGTGATGATCTCATCTTCGTTGAGCGATGTGCTGAACATGCCTTTGAAAAATTCTGTTGCTTTTATTTTTCTTAAACCATTACTGCCCTGTACAGCAAGGGTTGCATCGGCAGCGAGAACAACCGCAGCCCAATCCGCAGCGGGGTCGGCATGCGCTAAACTACCTCCAATGGTGCCTTTGTTGCGCACCTGTACATCGCCAATCGAAGCAGCACCCTGTGCAAACATCGGCAACTTGCCTTGAATGGTTTTATGGGAGGCAATTTCCTGATGCGTGGTGACGGCACCTATGATTATTTCGGTACCCGATTCTTTTATTCCCCGCAAGGAAGCGATGGCCCCAATATCTATTAGTTTACTGGGCGAATTGAGCCGCAACTTCATGGTGGGTATTAGGCTATGGCCTCCGGCCAATATTTTTGAGTCAGAAGACAAAGCCTTGATTGCTTCTTCTACAGAATTTGCTTTTTGGTATGTGAAGGATGAAGGGATCATGTGGGTAGATTTTAGTAGTTAAAAGAAGTCAGAATTTAGAAGTCAGAATTTGAGTATGAGTTTGATCTTGAGTTTGTTTTCCCACTCCCAATTTAGAAGGAGTCGGTATTTAGAAATCCAGTTTCCAGAATCCAGCATCCATTTTATTAATTCATGGCGTTCCATACTCTTTCTGGTGTCATTGGCATGCGAAGATCTTTCACTTTTTTGCCCACGCTCCAAAGTGCATCAACAACTGCATTGACAACGGCAGGAGTAGAGCCTATACATCCGGCTTCGCCAGCGCCTTTTACGCCAAGTGGATTATGTGGACAAGGCGTAACCTGGCTTCCTGTTTCAAACATGGGGAAGTCATCGGCACGTGGCATGCAATAGTCCATATAAGAGCCATTCGAAATCTGACCTTCTTCATCGTACTCAACACCTTCGTGCAATGCCTGCCCCACACCTTGCGCTACGCCACCATGTATTTGTCCTTCCACGATCATCGGGTTGATCACGGTGCCCACGTCATCAACGGCAACAAAACGTTTCAAACTTACTTTGCCAGTTTCTTTATCAATCTCTACAATGGCAATGTGACAACCGAACGGATACGTAAAATTTTTAGGATCGTAGAAACTGCTAAAGTCAAGACCGGGTTCGAGGTCGGCAGGATAAACGTGCGGTACATACGCAGTCAGCGCGATTTCTCCAAACGTCAATGACTTACTGGTGCCTTTCACGGTGAATTTGCCATCCACAAACTCGATGTCTTCACCGCTTACTTCCAATTTATGTGCGGCTATCAATTTTCCTTTCGCCACAATCTTATCAATGCTTTTCATAATGGCCGAACCGCCCACTGCCAAACTGCGCGAGCCATAGGTGCCCATTCCAAACGCTACGGTATCGCTGTCGCCATGAATGATGTCCACATCTTCCATCGGTATGCCTAGCTTATCGGCCACCACTTGTGCAAAGGTGGTTTCGTGCCCTTGCCCGTGGGAGTGAGAGCCCGTGAACACACTCACTTTTCCGGTTGGCTGCACACGCACCTGACCAACTTCGTACAAACCGGCACGAGCGCCCAACGAACCAACCACTGCCGATGGCGCAATGCCACATGCTTCGATGTACGTGGAGAAACCAATGCCTAATAATTTACCATTCCCGGCTGCCTCTTTTTGTTGCTTGCGGAAATCTTTGTACCCAACCATTTCCAATCCCTTTTTCAAAATGCCTTCATAATTGCCGCTATCATATTGCAGGGCAACTTGGGTTTGATAGCCGGGCTGCTTTACGCCATCGAAGGGAGGAATAAAATTTTTGAAGCGAAGGTCAGCAGGGTCAACACCCATTTCCAAAGCACCTAAGTCAAGCAAACGCTCCAGTAAGTAAGTTGCCTCAGGTCGGCCTGCGCCACGGTAGGCATCCACTACGTTGGTGTGCGTGAACACTCCGGTAACATCCACATTTATTTTTGGTGTGGTATAAAGTCCTTGCATCAATGTGCCGTGAAGATAAGTAGGCACACACGTGGAGAATGTTGACAGATAAGCTCCCAGGTTGGCAAATGTTTTCACGCGCAGGGCCAGGATTTTTCCATCCTTGTCAAATCCCATTTCAGCTTTGGTCACGTGGTCGCGGCCATGGGCATCGAGCAAGAAACTTTCGGAACGCTCGGAAGTCCATTTGATCGGTTTTCCAATTTGCTTTGAGCACCAGGTTACCAACGCTTCTTCTGTGTAATGAAAAATTTTGCTTCCAAAACCACCGCCCACATCGGGGCCGACCACGCGCACTTTGTGTTCGGGTATTCCCAAAACAAATGCACACATCAGCAAGCGGATCAAATGCGGATTTTGTGTGCTTGTATATAAGGTGTATTTATCGCTCGTCTCATCATACGAACCTATGTAGCTCCGTGGCTCCATGGCATTGGGCACCAACCGTTGGTTTACAAAATCCAGTGTGGTAACATGGGCCGCTTTGGACATGGCCTCATCCACTTCCGATTTTGGGTTGCCCAGTTCCCAATCAAAACAAATATTGTTGGGCACATCGTCATGCACTAAAGGTGCACCCGGTTTTACCGCTTCCGCGGGATTGGTGACACATTTCAATTTTTCATATTCAACAACCACGGCTTCAATGGCATCTTTGGCTTGCTCACGTGTGTTGGCAATTACGAAGGCCACGGGGTCGCCCACATGCTTTGTTCTGTCGGCCACAAGCAATGGATGCTTGGGTTCTTTCATTGTATCACCATTTTTAAAATTTACCTGCCAGCCGCAGGGCACACCGTTTATAGCGGCCACATCGGCACCCGTAAAAATGGCGACCACACCCGGCATAGCTTTCGCTTTCGAGATGTCTATTTTTTTGATTTTTGAATTGGCGTAAGGGCTGCGAACAAACGCGCCATGCACCATGCCGGGCAAAATGATATCGTCTGTGTATTTTCCTTTTCCGGTGGTGAACCGTTTGTCTTCAACCCGCTTTACCGATTTTCCTATATATGCTGTTGTTGCGCTCATAAGTCTTTGGGTTTACATTTTTTTCGCTGCGTATTGAATTGACTTCACAATGTTATGGTAGCCGGTGCACCGGCAGATATTTCCTTCGAGCGAATGACGTATTTCACCTTCACTTGGCTTGGGGTTGTTTTTCAACAGATCGGCTGCCGTCATGATCATGCCGGGTGTGCAAAAGCCGCATTGAAGTCCATGCTCCTGATTGAAGCCTTCCTGAAGTGGATGGAGCGTGCCATTGGAAGAAAGTCCTTCGATGGTGACGATGTCGCAACCGCTTGCCTGAACCGCCAGCATAGTACAACTTTTTACCGCTTTGCCATCCACATGAATGGTACAGGCACCGCAACCACTGGTATCGCATCCAATGTGTGTACCGGTAAGGCGCAATGTGTCGCGAAGGTAATGCGACAAGAGCAGGCGTGGTTCAACATCGTGGCTTTGTTCCACTCCGTTGACTTTTATTTTTATGTTCATACGAATAGGTTGTTGGGTTGGAAATGGAGTTTAATGTAGTATTTTTTGTTTGTGAAACATTTGCTTCACTGAATTTTTTTACCAATGGCATTTTCAGCAGGTTAACGGATTGACTTAACCCGTTTGTCCATTTTATGAGGCCAGCCCAAGTAGCAGCAAAGCAAGCCGAAGGGTAGAAAAATAGCTATCAGGTATCGGCCAGGGTTCATCATCACAAACTCATCCGGTTTTTTTGGATTGTAGTATAGAACAAAATGCTGATCATCGCTGCCTTCAAACCGGTCGTTTTCGTCATCGTCTTTTATCCGTTGAACGTTTCCATTGGCATCGGTAAATTCCATTACGTTATACGCAATTCCCTCTATTTCCGAGACGAAAATCAATTTCGAAAGCTAACGTTAGACCATCCGGGACGATTACCCCACGATTTAAATTTCTACTATCTTGACAGCGTCCTATGAAAGGCCGTTCCCGCATTGGTGTGTAATAAC
>JANOQB010000636.1:0-1999 GCA_031422215.1 Cytophagales bacterium
GTCATTCTCCGTTGCCCGGTAGCAGGGGGAAAAGTGAAAAGTTTCTCCGACACCGAAGCCAAAAAAATTGGTGGTGTGGTAAAGATTTTTGAAATGACTGCTTCCGGATTTCCTGCCGACTTCCATGTGCCGCAAGGTGGCATCGTGGTGGTGGCCGACAGCACCTGGGCTGCCATCAGCGCGCGCAAGGCAATACAAGTGGAGTGGGACTTTGGTGCGAATGGTGCTTATGATTCTGAAAAATATCTTGCTGACCTAAAAACTAAAGTAAAAAAGAAAGGCGATGTTCGCAGGGAAAGTGGCTCGGTGGCCAATGCAGAGAAAAGCGCAAGCAAAGTGTTGGAGGCTACTTATGTGACGCAGCATTTGGCCCACGCACCAATGGAACCGCCAAATGCCACGGCTGTTTTCAAGGATGGCAAGTGCGAAGTGTGGGCACCCGTGCAATCGCCCCAATGGGTGCGCGACAGCGTGGCAAAATCATTGGGCATGGATGCGGCCAATGTAACGGTGAACGTGACGTTGCTCGGTGGTGCATTCGGTAGAAAATCAAAGCCGGACTTTGCCGTGGAGGCTGCATTGATCGCAAAAGATTTGAACGGTGTGCCTGTGAAAGTAACATGGACCCGCGAGGATGACCTCACCCACGATTTCTTTCACGCATGCAGTGTGCAGCAAATTCGCGTGGCGTTCGACAAGCAAAACAACGTGACGGGTTGGAACCACCGCAGCGCATTTCCTCCTATCGGTGGCACTACCAATACAAAAGAAATTTCTCCCAGCGGAGGCGAGTTGCAATTGGGCATGGTTGACTTTCCATACAACATTCCCAACATTTCATGTGAAGCTATAGAGGCACCGAGCATGACACGCATCGGTTGGCTGCGCTCAGTAAGCAACATCCAGCACGCCTTTGCGGTAGGCAGCATGCTCGATGAAATTGCTGCACAACGCAAAGTTGATCCGGTGAAAAATCTGTTGGAACTGCTTGGCCCCGACAGGATGATACCATTTACAGATTATGTGAAAGGCTTTGAAAACTATGGGGAACCATTGGATAAATTTCCGTGGAACTCAGGACGTTTGCGCGCAGTGATAGAACTCGTGGCTGAAAAATCGGGATGGGGAAAAGCGTTGCCCAAAGGCCATGGCATGGGAATATGTGCGCACAAAAGTTTTCTCACCTACGTGGCGTGCGTGGTACATGTGGCCATAGACGATGCAGGAAAACTCACGATACCCGAAGCGCACTATGCGATAGACTGCGGTCAGCCGGTGAACCGCAATTCTGTGATCAATCAGTTTGAAGGTGGATTTGTGTTCGCGTTGGGCGGGGCACTGAAAGGAAGCATTTCATTTAAAGATGGCCGCAGTGAACAAATCAATTTTGATAAATACGCTGTGGCGCGAATGGAAGATACCCCGACAGAAATACATGTGCATCTGGTGGAGAACGATGAGAAGCCCACGGGAGTAGGTGAGCCGCCTGTGCCGCCCGTAGCGCCTGCATTGGCAAACGCCATTTTTGCGGCAACAGGAAAACGGTATAGGGAGATGCCGATAAAGTTAGGGTAGTTATTCTTGAAGACACTTCTGATCATACTGACTGCTTACATTATTTGTAATCTTTATGTCACAAGAAGAATTACAAAAGCATATTACCTAAATGAGGAAAGAAGGGTGTTGCATAAGAAGATGATTTGGTTTCTCCCATTTATTGGACCGTTATTGATCAAAGGTTTTTGGGCAAGGAATAGTAAAGAAAGGTTCGATACAATGACGAAAGCGCAGCGAAATGATAAGAAGGACGGAGGCTTTTATGAAAGTGGAATCGGTGAGCATTACTGAACAGCGTGAAGATGCCGATTAAGTTTGGAGTATTAGTTTTGAAGGAAGCTGCAATTTTTCAAATGACGTCTAGACTGACAATATTAATTCTCTTTGTAAGTTTTGAGACCTTTTCTCAAGACAACGTAGCGATAATAAACGACAAGGATGG
>JANOQB010000637.1:0-3571 GCA_031422215.1 Cytophagales bacterium
TTCATAGCCTAAGCCTTAGTTCCTCTTTATATTTTACCGGCACCTTCACCGTTATTCCGTGCAACGCCACCCTGACATATCCGAGATATTCGATTTCATATTTTTTTCCACCAAGCAAATTTATGATCGTATCCATTAGCCCAAGTTCCTTTACCGAAAGCTGCGCGGAAAACGAAACCGAAAAATCTGCATGTGCCGGAATGGTCAGCGTAAATTGTTCGTTCACCTGGGCCGATAGCTTTCCGTTCACCATCACATCCACGTGGATTTCTTTCAACTTCATTTTTGTTTTGTTCGGATTGTTGAACAAAGCCTCTGCCTTCATTACCGGATCGCCCTTTTCGCCCGGTTCAACCTGTATATTTTTTACCCCTAAAAAAACAATGTCCTTTGCAGGCATGCACGATCCGATCACCAAAAGCAAGCTCGCCAACAAAAGAAAACCAGACTTCTTAAAATGCATTATCATATCGCCAAAGTTAATTCCTCAAGGTAAATTTGCACCATGAATAGTTCTCTTATTGATAAACTTACTTTGTTGGCCGATGGTTTGGCGGAAGCCGGGTTCGCTATCATCAATGATTTTTTGACCGTTGCTGAGGTGCAATCAATCCTCGGCCAAGACGATTTCAAGAACGGGATGTTACAGTTTAAAAAAGCGGGTGTAGGAAAATCTCAAGAGAAGCAAATCAATGAAGCCATACGCGGTGACTACATACAATGGATAGACAAGGCAACGGCCCAACCTCCCGTTCAGGCATATCTTAACAAACTGACCGAGTTGATTTCATTTGTAAACCAAAGTCTGTTTTTAAGCCTGAAAGATTACGAAGTGCACATGACCATCTATCCGGCAGGCAGTTTTTACAAGCGGCACCTCGACCAATTCAAAAAAGATGACCACCGCAAACTTTCGTTGATCTGCTACCTCAACGAAAACTGGAAGGAAGAAGAAGGCGGGCAACTGCGGATTTATCAACAACAAAAACATTTTGACATCCTTCCAGTAGCGGGGCGGCTTGTTTGCTTTCGCAGCGATCAATTGGAGCATGAAGTGCTGCCTGCAACAAGAGCCCGGCTTAGTCTCACCGGTTGGATATTAGATCAACATACAGACTTGCGCCATTTATAAATCAACATCAGCATATGATCATTTGCAATTATGCCACTTCCATGAATGGATAAAAATTCATTTTAATCTGTGAATCTGTGGCTAATTGACTTTTGGTCGCCTAAATTTGTTTCCACTAAAAAACACATTATGAATTTCCGCATCGAAAAAGACACCATGGGCGAGGTGCAAGTGCCTGCCGACAAATACTGGGGTGCACAAACAGAACGCTCGCGCAATAATTTCAAAATTGGGCCCGAGGCCAGTATGCCCAAAGAAATTATTTATGCCTTTGGCTATTTGAAAAAAGCAGCCGCCATGGCCAATTGTGAATTGGGTGTATTGGATGCCGATAAAAAAGACATGATCGGTAAAGTATGCGATGAAATTGTTGCCGGTAAATTGGACGATCAATTTCCATTGGTGATCTGGCAAACTGGTTCTGGCACGCAAAGCAACATGAACGCCAACGAGGTGATTGCCTATCGCGCCCACGTGATGGCCGGAGGAAAACTTACCGATGAAAAAAAAGTGCTGCACCCCAACGATGACGTAAACAAATCGCAATCAAGCAACGACACCTTCCCCACTGCCATGCACATTGCTTCCTATAAGATGGTGATGGAAGTTACCCTTCCGGGGATGAAAAAACTTCGCGATACGCTTGCAAAAAAATCTGCCGACTATAAAAGCATTGTGAAAACCGGGCGCACACATTTTATGGATGCCACTCCGCTCACCGTAGGTCAGGAGTTTAGTGGTTATGTGCAACAGATAGACAACAGCATCCGCGCCATCAACAACGCGCTGGCGGCCGTATGCGAATTGGCCTTGGGCGGGACAGCCGTGGGCACCGGATTGAATGCACCGAAGGGATATGATGTGCTGGTAGCAAAAAAAATATCAGAATTAACGGGATATCCTTTCATTACCGCCCCCAATAAATTTGAGGCCCTTGCCGCCCACGATGCGATGGTTGAATTATCAGGGGCATTGAAGCGCGCGTCCGTGGCACTGATGAAAATAGGAAACGACATACGCATGCTCAGCTCTGGGCCGCGCTCTGGTATTGGTGAACTCATCATACCCGACAACGAACCAGGCTCGTCCATCATGCCGGGCAAAGTAAACCCCACGCAGCCCGAAGCACTTACTATGGTTTGCGCACAAGTAATTGGAAATGATGTAGCTGTTTCGGTAGGAGGATCGATGGGCCACTTCGAACTCAACGTATTCAAACCCGTGATTGCCTCCAATGTGTTGCAATCGGCCCGCTTGATAGGCGATGCCTGCGTTTCCTTCAACGACAAATGTGCCGTGGGCATCGAGCCAAACCTTTCCATCATAAAACAGCACATGGAAAACTCCTTGATGTTGGTGACCTCGCTCAACACCCATATCGGCTACGAAAACGCTGCCAAAATTGCCAAGAAGGCGCACAAAGAAAACAAGACTTTGCGCGAGGCTGCCGTGGAATTGGGATTGGTTACTTCGCAGCAGTTTGATGAGTGGGTGAGGCCGGAGAAGATGGTGGGCAGCATTTGATTTACGATTTCCTTCGGGTTTACTAGTGAATATATTTTTGAAATAAGGTTTTCTGAATAGACCTGCCTTTAGACCTGCCCCCTTGAAGCCAATTGTAGGTTGAAATTCAGGATGTTGCCATCATATCCCACATTTCAGGCATGCTTTCTTTTGATCTGCTTTCAACCTTTTGAAAAAATACTTCAAATCGGCATTGTAGCAGTGGAAGTATTCCTTAAATTTCAATTGACAATCCTTAAACTTTACCACATGCGTAAGCTACTATTTTTTTGGTGCCTCACTTTTTCATTTCCTACTCTCTCACAAGACTTCCTTGTAAAGCGTGTAGAACTTACCTTGGGCAAAATCAATATCTATTACGATTTGGTTGATACACTCGCCCGTGGTTATACCATCAATATGTATAGCTCACGTGATAACTTTGTTACCCCCCTGCAAAAAATTAATGGTGATGTTGGACTGGAGGTAAAGCCCGGCCTCAATAAAAAAATTATTTGGGATGCCACAGTCGAGTTAGGCCTCGACTTTGACGGAAAAGTAGGCCTGGAGGTGCGCGGCCGGGCCTACATACCTTTTGTGCGCTTTGATCGCTTTGAAGAATACAAAGCCCTGAAGCGGGGTAAGCCCTATATGATAAACTGGACTGGCGGCACACCCCAAAACATTCTCCACTTTGAACTGTATAAAGGCGAGAAGAAAGTGGGAGTGAACTTTACCGATGTGGCCAACACCGGCAAGTATAAAATGACACTGCCTAACAGCGTGAAGCGCGGCAAAGACTACCGCTTTAAAATAACCGACACCAAAAACAAAGACGAGATTGTTTATACCGACAAGTTTGCCGTGAAGCCCAAAGTGCCTTTGTTAGTTAAAGCGATACCAGTTGTCGGGGTTGGTGCTCTGTTTTATTTTTTG
>JANOQB010000638.1:0-2001 GCA_031422215.1 Cytophagales bacterium
GCGATAGGAGATGAAGATGTCGAATTCGAAGGTGGGAATGAGGGAGGGCATTTATTGAAAACTATTTGGTGCAGGAACATCAAGATCTTTACAAATCCTTCTGACCAAATTATTCTTGGTTTCTTTATGCCTTGGTACGGATGAGATTTTTTTGTTCACGCTATTTACAAAAATACTGTGGTTGCTGCCCTCCCGATGCAAATAACATTTATGATCGATTAAGTGCCGAATGAGATTACTCGTTTTCATCTAAGCAAACTCCAACGCTTCTTTTATATACTTTCTGTTTCCAAGTTCTTTTTCAGAAAGCTCTCGCTGGGTTTGTAAAACCAATTCTAACGCTTCGAGCAGGTTGGCTTTGGACTCTTCGAGTGTTTCACCCTGCGTACTCACACCCGGCAGTTCTTCTATAAATGCTACGTAACCACCTTCTTCGGCTTCTTCAAAAATAGCCGTCAATTTCATTTTAGTTTTCATGCAGTTTTTGTAAAGCATAAAGTTAAGAAAAGCCATTCAATACTCGAATGGATAAAAATATTCGAAAGGTAGGGTGGAGATGAAGACCTACCGACATCACAAACAGAAACCAATTACCCCACCATCCTCCCATCTTTAATCTCCAGTATCCGATCCGTCATGGCGGCAAACTCCTGATTGTGGGTAACGATCACAAAGGTTTGGCCGAAATCGTTTCGCAGTTTAAAAAACAATTGATGCAGCTCGCGCGCATTATTGGAGTCGAGGTTTCCACTGGGCTCATCGGCAAACACCAGTACCGGATTATTTATAAGAGCGCGGGCAACTGCTACACGTTGTTGCTCCCCACCCGAAAGCTCGGATGGTTTATGATCGGCCCTTGCTTTCAGGCCCAATAGTTCCAATAGTTCGTTCCCTCTCTGCTTCACTTTCTTTTCGTCTTTGCGGGCAATAAGACCAGGTATCATCACATTTTCGATTGCCGAAAATTCTGGCAGGAGATTATGGAACTGAAAAACAAAACCCAGGTTCTTGTTCCTGAATTCTGCCAACGATCTGGACCCTTGGCCAAACACATTCTTGCCATCCATCTCCACTTTCCCCGAATCGGGATTATCCAAAGTGCCCAAGATATGGAGCAAGGTACTTTTACCTGCACCCGAGGCACCCACAATGCACACCACTTCGCCTTTGCGTATTTCTATATCCACACCCTTAAGCACTTGCAACGACCCGTATGATTTTTTTAAACTTTCAGCCTTGAGCATGTGTATGTTTTTTTGTTTAAAGGTTTAAAAAAAGTAGCTTGCTTCCTAAATTAATTTTATGAACATCCACGAATATCAGGCAAAAGACATTCTAAAAAAATTTGGAGTCGTTGTTCAGCGAGGTATTGTTGCCGACACTCCCGATAAAGCCGTGGCCGCGGCCAAGCAATTGCATGCCGAAACCGGGTCGAAGTGGTTCGTGGTGAAATCGCAGATACATGCTGGAGGAAGAGGAAAGGGAACGATCAAAGAGACAGGCAGCAAAGGGGTGGTATTGGCAAAGAGCTCCGATGAAGTATATGAAAAAGCAAAAGCTATTTTAGGAGGCACGCTCGTAACCATCCAGACGGGGCCTGCAGGAAAAAGAGTTAACAAAGTATTGATCACAGAAGATGTTTATTATCCTGGGGAGAATGAGCCTAAGGAATATTACATGAGCATTTTGTTGGATCGCGCTACGAGCATGCCTGTGATAATGGCTTCTACCGAAGGAGGTATGAACATAGAAGAAGTGGCCGCCACCCATCCTGAAAAAATTGTGAAGGAATGGATTGACCCGACCATTGGATTGCAACCCTTTCAAGCCCGCAAAATTGCTTTCGCGCTTGGGTTGGAGGGTGGTGCGTTTAAGGAGATGGTCAAGTTTGTAAATTCCCTTTACGCAGCATACATAGGTCTTGATGCCTCCATGTTTGAAATAAACCCGGTGCTCAAAACATCCGACAATAAAATAATGGCTGTCGATGGCAAAGTGAAC
>JANOQB010000639.1:0-3198 GCA_031422215.1 Cytophagales bacterium
CATTGCGGATGGAGTTCATGTTTTTGATCTCCACTTTCTTGCCATATTCGTTGGCCCCGTTCAGCATCACCGATACATTTGCATCGCAACGGAGCGAGCCTTCTTCCATATTGCCGTCACAGATTTCAAGATACCTTACTAATTTCCTCACTTCGGAAACCAGCGCACCGGCATCTTCCGAACTTCGCAAAGCAGGTTCAGTCACAATCTCGATCAACGCCACTCCCGAACGATTAAAATCCACCAATGTATCGGTGTCGGTATCCAAGTGAATGGATTTGCCTGCATCTTCCTCGATATGAATTCGGTTCAACGGAATATTTTTTTCACCTTCTTTGGTGTTGATGGTTATGTGCCCTCCCTTGCAAATAGGTGTGCGGTCTTGCGTGAGTTGATAACCTTTGGGAAGATCGGGATAGAAATAATTTTTGCGATCGAAAATCTGGTAGCGTGAAATTTCACTGTGGCAAGCCAATCCCATCTTCATGGCGAACTCTGCTACTTTCTTGTTGAGCTTAGGCAACGTGCCCGGATGCGCCAGCGTGATCACACTCACATGCGTATTGGGCGCACCGCCATATTCAGCCGAATCGGAATTATAGATTTTACTTTTGGTAAGAAGTTGCGCGTGCACTTCAAGGCCAATGACTGTTGTGTACTTATCTAAGGTCAGCGACATGAATCTATTTAAGATTAAATAGATCCAACTGATTTAATCCCTTGATTTTGCCAAAATCCGAAGTGTTTCTTGAAAGAAGAATCAAATCCAATATCATTGCAGTTGCAGCAATGATTGCATCAGGGAGTTTTATTTTATACTGCTTTCTAATTTGGATTGTTTGGTTCACAATCTCATCAGTTAATCCAATAGTCAATGAGACCCCGACTAAATCCTGTACTTCTTGGGTAATCGATTTATAACCTAAAAGCTCAATTTTAGTGATGATTGAAATAATGGGATCTTCATCTAAGCATTTTGAAAGCAACGCGCTTCCCTTTTTTGGAATAACATTGGCCGAGAAATCAATAACTATATTGGAATCTATCAAATATCTCTTTCCCATTCTCCCCGCATTTTCTCCAATTCCTTATTCCATTCTTTTGCTTCCGATGAAGAGAGGCTACCAGCCAATCGTTCAGATAGTTTCTTCTTGTTGGTTTTTGCTTTGCCCCTTAAAACCCGAATTAATTTTAAAGATTCCAAATCCTCTATCAGTTTTAGGGTCTTATTGTCACTTATTTCAATAGTCAATTGGGTCATATCAATCAATTTATATTTACAAAATAGAGATATTAAATTTTAAAACACAAAGATCAAGCTACTAACTCCTATGCGAAAGAAATTGATGTAGTGATTGGCAGCCGTTCTTTGATACAGCAGCTTTTTCACCATGTTGCCGGCATGATATTTTTTTGTGACCTCCAATTGAGTGATCAGAAAAGTTTCTCTGTTACTTAAATACTGCCTTTTCCAATCTCTTGATTCGATCACTACTGTCACCAAGTTTAATCAATGACCTTGAATTTTGAGATGAAATCAGATTCAGTTTAACTATTTCCTTCTCCATGTTTCCAAGCCTTTTGTTCATGCTTTTAATTTCGTTTGTTTGGTAGTCGGTCCTTTTGTTCAATCCGTCCACACTTCCATTCAAAACTTCAACCTTATTATTCAAACCTTCCACCTTATCGTTCAAAACATCAAATTTGTGAAGCATCTCTGATAGGAGTTCAACAATTCTACCTTCATTTTTCATATTGAATATTTTAGCTTGTCAAAATAAGTGCTTTTTCCAATACATTATCCAATCCATCCAACTTTTTTCCCCCTGCCGTAGCAAAGAACGGCTGCCCACCGCCACCCCCATCAATTTCCTTAGCTAATTCTTTCACCATGTTGCCGGCATGATATTTTTTGGTTGCCTCCAATTTTTCACCAACCATAACCGCCACGTGCGGCTTGCCATCCACATCGGCAGCCAGAACCAACAGCAGATCATCAAACTGATTGCGCAAAGCATAAGCTATGTTTTTCAATGTGTCGGCATTGGGCACCGTTACTTTATCTATAATAATAGTGCGGCCATCCGATTTGGTTGCCTTGCCTGATAGCACATCTTTCAGCACGTTTGCTTGTTGCTGATAAAGCTCATCCAACTTCTTTTCCAATGCATGCTTCTCGTCCACCAATGTTTTAGCAGAAGCAATTATATCTTTTGGATTTTTAAATACCGATTTCAATTCGTTCAGCAAACCCAATCCATCATTCACAAATTGTTCGGCACCATCGGAAGTAACGGCTTCAATCCTGCGCACACCTGCAGCCACCGAGCTTTCAGAAAGGATTTTAAAGAGACCGATGTTCCCTGTAAAGGGCACATGCGTTCCCCCACAAAGTTCCACAGAAAATTTTGGATCGAAGGTGATCACACGCACAAAGTCGCCATACTTTTCGCCAAACAAGGCCATGGCGCCCAAGCCTTTTGCTTTTTCGATGGGCACATTGCGCTGTTCGTTAAGTTCAATATTGTCGCGCACCTTCTTGTTCACAATTTCTTCCACCTTTTTCAACTCATCGCCTGTCATGGCAGCGAAGTGCGAGAAGTCGAAGCGGAGGATTTTGTCGTTTACCAATGAACCCTTTTGCTCAACGTGCTTGCCCAACACCTGGCGCAAAGCAGCGTGAAGCAAGTGCGTGGCCGAGTGGTTGCTCATGGAGAGTTTGCGCTTTTGCACATCCACGCGGGCAGTCACTACGCCTTCAATGTTGGCAGGAAGTTTCTCCACCCAATGCACGATCAATTCGTTTTCTTTTTTTGTGTCAACTACAAAAATTTTTTCTGAGCCAATTTCCAAAAGTCCCGTGTCGCCCACTTGGCCACCGCTCTCGGCATAGAACGGAGTTTTATCCAACACCAATTGAAACAACTCTTTGTTTTTCTGTTTTACTTTTCGGTGGCGAAGTATTTTTGCTGTGGATGTCAATTCATCATACCCAATAAATTCAGGCTTTTCTCCGTCAGCCACCAAGGTCCAATCTCCTGTTTCTTTTGCTGCATCGGCTTTGGAGCGCGACTTCTGTTGTTCAAGTTCAGCAATGTATTCTTCTGCTCTCACTTTATAGCCTTTTTCTCTAGCTATAAGTTGAATTAAATCTAGCGGAAACCCATATGTATCATAAAGTTGAAATGCAACTTCGCC
>JANOQB010000640.1:0-10783 GCA_031422215.1 Cytophagales bacterium
CTTGGGCGGCCCCCCGAAACGGGGCTGGGCTATCCGTTCCAAGTCCGTCCACGCATGAAATCCACCGCGCTTCGGGCTTTCCACTACTATCCCTGGCCGAAGTACATAGTATATAGATTGCACAAGTTGTTTTGAAAATTTCACTTAGCGAACATTAATCTTTTGTCAAAAAAAATTATGATGGTAGCATGGCAAAGAACAATTTAAATTCTCAGCGTATGACCCTTCAAGAAGCTCAGCAGCAAGTTGACGATTGGATAAAGTTGCACGGTGTGCGCTACTTCAGCGAACTTACCAACATGGCCATGCTCACCGAAGAGGTGGGCGAAGTGGCCCGCATCATGGCCCGCAGGTATGGCGATCAATCGGAAAAAGAGTCGGACAAGAACAAAGATTTGGGTGAAGAGTTGGCTGATGTGCTATGGGTGCTTATCTGTCTGGCAAACCAAACGGGTGTTGATCTCACCAAAGCCTTTCAAGAAAATCTGGAGAAGAAAACCATTCGTGATAAAGACAGGCATCATCAAAATCCTAAGCTGAAGTGATGGTCTAAATCTACGTGGCAAAAAAAATAAATCCCGGTGAGGATGTTTTATTTTGAAACTTTAGTGCGCTTGCCCGACAAAAAGGCGGGGGTGCGATGGGATGAGAAAACTTACTGTTTAACCTTGCAAGGTTACATGTAATAAACTCAGAAAAGCAGTCACCGCACCAATTCATCATCTCCTCAACACACCAACTCAATACCCACCAACTTCGGAACCACTGTATATTGATCAGTTGTAAGGCAAAACTCAATGTCTTTGTGAATGTTAAGCCGGTTCAATCGTTTCACGTGGCTTGAATTTTTCAGGTAGTCCACCATGTTTGCTTTGGCGATATTGTAAAGATGCTGCGCAGCCAGAGGAGCATCGCAATCGGGTTCAATATGGTTTTTCAATTTCTCTACCAAAGCACCTGCAAACAAGGTGTCTTCTAAATTTACTTTGCCTTTCCAACCGGCACACACCACCAAAATATTGTTGTGGCTAAACAGTAGATATTTTATCACCGATGACAAATTGAGAAAGCTGCCGATGATCACTTCCCTGGCCAACTTCGATTTTTCTATGGCCAGCGTTCCGTTGGTGGTGGTGAACGCAATTTTTTTTCCTGTCACTTCGGTGCCCATGTATTCGAATGGCGAGTTGCCCTTGTCAAACCCATCTACTTTTTTTCCATCACGCTCGCCAGAGGTTATGTAGCCACGCGATTTCATCTGTCGGCATTCTTCCTGACTGGCAAAAGGAACAATCCGTTCGGCACCGTGCGCAAAGGCGGTGACCATGCACGAAGTGGCACGCAGAATGTCAACGATTACAACTGTTCTTTCTTTAAGAGAATAAAGATGGATCAGTTCGGGAGTTAAGCAGACGTCAATAGTTTTCATAGGATTTTCTTTGATGGTTATTTAGTTGTTCGAAGAATGCCAACAACTAATGCCGAGCAACTATAATAACAACTAAATAAGAGGTAGTTTACTCACCACCGCTTTCAAATTTCTCCCCCGCACATCCACATAAATTTCTGAGCCGGGTGAAGAGAATTCAGTAGCAACATAACCTAAACCAATGCCAATGCCCAGCATAGGCGATTGTGTGCCCGATGTAACTTTGCCAATGATATTTCCGGTCGCATCTTTCAACAGATAATCATGGCGGGGAATTCCTTTGTCAATCATTTTGAAACCTATTAATTTTTTCTTCACGCCATCGTCTTTTTGTTTTTTCACGTTGGCAGCGTTGGTAAAATCTTTTGTGAACTTGGTGATCCAGCCCAAGCCTGCTTCCAACGGTGAAGTACTATCATCAATATCATTTCCATATAAACAAAAACCCATTTCAAGCCGCAAGGTGTCGCGTGCGCCCAGCCCGATTGGTTTTATGTTTTCATCTTTGCCTGCTTCAAAAATTGCGTTCCATGTTTTTTCTGCGTCCTTCTTATTCACATAAATTTCAAAACCTCCTGCACCGGTGTAGCCTGTGTTGCTCATGATCACATTTTCAACTCCTGCAAATTCGCCAACGGCAAAGTGATAATATTTTATGGCCGACAAATCGGTCGTTGTCAATTTCTGCAATACGCACCTGGCTTTTGGGCCCTGCACGGCAAACAGGCAAATGTCGTCTGAGATATTTTTTAGCGTTGCAACTTTTGTATTGTAACGAACAAACCAGTTCCAGTCTTTTTCTATGTTGGATGCGTTCACCACAATGAAGTAATCATTTTCTTTCATGCGATAAATGATCAGGTCATCCACTATGCCTCCGTTTTCATTGGGCAAGCAAGTATATTGCGCCTGGCCATCCACTAATTTGGAAGCATCGTTGCTGGTGATGCGTTGAATGAGGTCTAATGCATGAGGCCCTTCCACTTTAAACTCGCCCATGTGGCTCACATCAAACACGCCCACGCTCTGGCGCACGGCCATGTGCTCTTCAATGTCGGAGGAGTAGCGCACCGGCATGTTGTATCCGGCAAACGGCACCATCTTGGCACCAAGTTTTTCGTGAAGGTCGTTGAGCGGTACTTGTTTTGTTTCCATAGGATTTATGAGTGAGCAAAAGTAAATATAGGATTTCTTATTATTGCCTATGTGGCAGCCGACAGTATTTCTACTTCACCACATCAAAGTAATCAGGATTTTCCCTCACATAACGGTTGAATGATGATGGTGGTAACAAGGCTTTTAATTTTTCAAGACTTTCGGCTGCTTCGTCATCAAAACCAATAATGGCCGCCTCTTTTATGTAAGCCTTCAACAGTTTTATGGAATTGGGTTTCACCATAAGCCCCTCCACCAACATGGAATAGGTTTCCAATCGATCTACCGTAGTGTCTTTGGCTAGAAATTGTGAAGCCGCCACCACGCCTTCTTCAAAATACATATTGGCTTTGCCGAGGTGTGTAAATTTTTTTCTGGCCTCCTTCCTGTTCCCATCTTTCTCGCTTAGCAACGCCTGCCAATAGATAACTTCGTTGGGATAATATTTCTGCAACAGATCAACTGTACTGATCATTTTCTTTAACTCATCCCAATTTTTTGAATCGGCCAGCAGCATGCAATTCAAATAATAAAATTCTGCCAGCGTGCTTTCCTTCGTTGGAGTTAGCCCATCCACCATAGCCAAATAGCGGGCGGCTACTTGATGTTCATCCAATGCATACCATTTTTTACCATACTCAAGCAAGGCACTCATTTTCAGTTCCTCGTTGCCAATGCTGTTTACTACTTTCGCAAATTGAATTGAATCTTCTACTGAAATTCGGTAGCGGCAATACAGATATTTGGTTTCGTCATCCAGCGATGCGATTTGTGAAACGGTTGTTTTTAGAAATATTGAGATTTTTAAAGCATCAACTCTATATGTTGAGTCGGGTGAGTTGGAAAGACTGTCCCACAGGATTTTTGCTTCATTAAAGTTACCGGCTTCTGTCTGTGCAAGGGCTTCCCTAAACAGAGCGGCAGGTTGTTGTTTTTCTTTGGCGATAGCAAAATAATTGGAAGCAATTTCAGGATTGCCTTGCTCAAGGGCCCAGTTGCCGAGCAGCAGAAAATATTTTCCGTTACCATTTCGATAGGCCACTTCGCGCGTCAATTCAAAGGCCCGCTTTACCATGCCTTGTGCATAATAGGCTTGGGCCGATGAGATCAAAATATGTTCTTTAAAATTTTCATTCACAGGCCGTCTGGCCCATGGAATGGCCTTGGCAATAAACGCGGTGTCAACAGATTGGCGCTGGTTGATAAAATAATTACAGATGAACGAAGCCTTTGTTGCCGACAGTGCGGTGTCGCTGCCAATGTTAAATTCAATTTGGATGGGATGGTTTTGCAGATTGGCCAATGCCAGTGCGTTTGATTTGGGTCCTTCTTTGTTGGAGTCCAACAACAACAACAAGGAGTCGGCAGGAAAAGCAATTTTGAACCGCACACTGGAGGCGACCAAATTTGTTTCGGCAATGTCTTTCATGTATGCTGACTTGCGCGCCTGTTGAAACGCCAGCATAGCAGAGTCAACCATTTTTAATTGGGAGTAGATCAATCCTTTGGCGTTGAGCAGGGCCGCATTGTCCGAAAGTTTTTCTTTTGCTTTCTCAATCGCGAAAAGTGCATCGGCTGTTTTGCCGCTGCGCCTGTATGCATCAATCAGGTTGATAAGGGTTTGCTCTGGCGGATAACTTTCGCTGGCAGCTTTCCATTCTTCAATTTCTTTTTGAGGTTCTAAGTTTGATGCCTGTATAGTGGCCAATGCATAATGCGCGTGGTGATTTTGGTTTCTAAAAAATACCGATTTAGTATAGTAGGATTCAGATGCAGTTACATTGCCTTGCGACAAATATAAATCGCCCTCGCTGTTGTAATACGATGCGATCACTTGGTTCATGGGTGTGCGCCAATTGGTATCGAATATAAGGAAAGCGAAGGTGCAGATGAGCCCCATGATGCGGAACGTTATGTACTGCATGGTGACGGGTTTGTACAACACTTTGTGCACCTGCAGATTTTTGGTGAGCATGGAACCGAAGTTTGAAATCACATAAAACAAAAAAATGATCCCATACCCCAGGTGACTGTAAATGATAAAATCTTTAAACACGATCAAGATTGTGTCGTTGGCGGTGGCCATAAAATTTCCGATGGTAGCAAACGCAATCAGGGCCATCCCCAGTATAAAATAAGTGCCGAGAGGGTCGGCCAGGAAAATATTTTCATACTGAGGTTCGCGCTGCCGGAATCCCCAGATGCCCAGCACGGCTGAAATGGTAAAGAGCAGGAAAAAATCTATGACCCAAATATTCAAACCGATGTAGCCGATTTTTATTCCATAGGCAAGAATGAGGTTGAATATATAAAAGCCAACGATCACCAAAAAATGCCTCATGCTTTTGGATTGTGTGTTGCCTTGTGTGATCACATTGATGAACGCTGCCGGGATTTCGTGTGCCACCATCAGGATGAAGATGAGGGTAAGCATAACGGCAAGCGTGAAGCCATTGACCGAAATATGAAGAAGCGGATCTTGCGCTTGTGAAAAGAAAACGATGACCATCAACATCAGTAGGAGCAGTGCAGCAAAAGAAACGAAGCGGATGATAAAGCTGCTCACCTTGCGTATGGCGTGAAAGAAAAAAGCCAATGAACAAAACACGATAAGAAAAAGGATGGACGGAATTTTATTGGTGAGGCCTAACACCTGCGTTGACTCTACTTGCAAGGTGATGGCAAACACACAGAAAACGGCCATGCCCATGATAAACCAAAAACGGCTGAGATAGCTCACCACTACAAGCAGCACTAGCATGGCGGTGAGAAACACAACTAAAAAAAAATAGGATGCGGTAATGTTGGGCTGAAGTTCGCTTCCTGCAAGCACTTCATACACTAAAAAATTGTCGCTGCTAATGGGTATATCAAAAATACCAACGGGAAAAGTTTTTATCTGTACCTCTTCAACATTCAGTTGCTGGAATTGCTGCCAGGTGATTACCGGAGCGGGATTTAAAAAATAAGCATACCAAAAAAAGGCAATTGAAAACAGCAGGATGAGTGACAGGAGCCAGAAGAAAATTTGATTTGGTTTACTCCACAACTTCCAGAACGCTATTGAATTCATCTGCCTTTTTTGCTTGTTGTATTTGCTGCCTCCTACATCCTGCCTACTGCCTACTTTTAGTATTACTCCATCACCTTCGGCACCCTGAAAAAATCCGCATCTTTTTTGGGTGCATTCTTTAATGCCGCATCATGGTCGAGATGAGGTTTCACTTCGTCTTCCCGCAAGGAGTTTATTTCGTGGCTCATGGTGGTGAGCGGTTCTATGCCCGTAGTGTCAACCTCATTTAGTTTTTCCACAAAGTTTACCATGTTGGTCATGTCCTGCATCATCTTCTCCGCATCTTTCTCATCAAACTCAAGCCTTGCAAGGTGGGCGATTTTAGTGAGCGTATCTTTGTCAATTTTCATTTTGCGTTTTCAGTTCCTGGTCAATCACCTCAAATACTTTTTTCTTTATTTCGTTTACCTGTTCCAGGCTATATCCTTTTGTTTCGATGGGCTTATGAAACACCACCTTGATCAATCCGCGGTGAAGTATCAAATTAGTATCGGGCAAAATTATCCAATTGAAGGGAATGGAAACAGGCACAATGGGAATTTGTTTTTCGATGGCCGTGCGAAAGGCCCCGTCTTTGAAGGGTGCCAAGTGCGGAGGTTGTTTGGAAATTATCCCGCCTTCTGGAAAAATGGTTAAACTTTTTCCATCATCAATTGCTTTCATGGAAAGCAGCATGGAGTTCATGCGGCTTTTAAGTTTTGAACGGTCAACGGTGATATGGAGTTTGCGGTACATGAACCCAAAGAGTGGGATTTTTTCCATCTCATTCTTTCCAACAAAAATGGCGTTAACGGGAGCAAGGCCCATAGTGGGGATGTCGAGATAGGAGGAATGATTTGGGCAAAATATGTATTGTTGTTTCGGATTTAATGTGGAACGGTGCTCAATTTTAAATGGCAGCAATGCGAAAAAGAAAAGCGACTTTGCCCACCACCGGTTGAAGATGCCCACCAAGTGAAATTGTTTGGGGAACAAAATGGGGACAAGGAACAATGGAAAGAAAACAAGGAAGAGAATTGTGAAAACGAAAAAGCCATAAATGGTGTGCAGCTTGCGGAGGATTTTCATCAAAGGCCTGGTAGAAATGGTTAAGGTAATGGGTAAAGATAACCAACTTCATCATTCGATATTCAAATTTTGAATTTGGAATGGTGGATGATGAATCAATGTCGCTTTGTAAGCCGAGAACTGAACCACATTGTATGAGAATGTTCCAGCCTGTCGTCATACTGATGTCAGGCAGGGATTTTTGAAGTAGAGTAAGTTTCTTCTATTTAGTTTCTTGCTATTGAGTTTAGGTATTGAGTAATGTCCGCCAGATTTTGCTCTGATAAATCAAGGCCAGATGGGTCGGGCATGAGGCTTCCTTCTTGTTTTTTCTTCGATGTTATGGAAGAAGTGGCGATGGAAACCAACTTTCCGGTAAGGTCTTTTATCACCAGGGCCTTTTCCCCATCGGCCACAAGAAATCCAAAATAAGCTTCCCCGCTTTTGGTATTGATCAGCCAGGGTTCATACCCCAGCAACACTCCAGCATTTGGGTTGATGATCGCATCCAGCAATCCTTCGTGGTCAAATTTCTTTTGGATAAGCGACAGATCTGGGCCAACGTCTTTTCCCCTCCCTTTTACTTTGTGGCAACTTGCACAATGAGCAGCGAACAGCCGTTGCCCCGCTTCTGTTTGTCCTTTCAATGTGGCAATGGATTTTATTGAAAATATGTTGCGTGCTCCTGGCTTTTTAAAATAGGTAGCAGCTTGGATACGTACGGTCAGGTCTGGATTATTGAAGATCAACTTGGCCACTTCTGGAAACAGCTCTTTTGGCAATACGTTTTCTGCGGCCATGCCAATCAGCATTTGTCCGCCCATGGCATCTTTGGCCATGCTTTGCGCATTCCATTTCTTTTCGTTGAGGGGCAATTCACTATCTAAGATTTTTATTTTCCTCACGTTCATCTCGGCCAGGGCCCGTGCGCGTTTGGTATCGATGCCAGTCTTGCCCCAATCCAATAAGCTAAACCAACTGTTGCTTTGCCTGAAGGCCAGCCAATAGGTTGCCTGCTCGCCAACGGTTTTGTTTTCATCTTTCGCAAGTGCCAGCATGGTTTGCGCGGCCTCTTTGGTGTTGATGAATGAAAGTGCTGTGATGGAAGCAGAACGATCTTCATCCGAAAGCAAAGTTGACTGGGCGCGGTTCTTCAAATCGCCAACGGCCAATGTGGGGTGCAAGCGCCACACTACGGATGAAAGTTTTCTGCTCCATTCATCCGATGGTTTTCCTTCATCCCACAATTTTTTTATTTCCGGATAAAGTTCGTCTTCATGGTTTTCTGCCACCGTGCCCAATGCTTCCAAATACCACCGGTCGTCACCATCGTATCTGTTCAGCAGCGTGAGCCACAATGGTTTTGATTTCTCAAAGGGAATGTCGCGCAAAGCAATCAGCACTTCCCTCCTCACAAAAGCAGCGTTGTCGTTCGTGAGTTTCTCTGCATAAGGCAGGATATTTTTTTCTGTGTTGCGGAGCGATCGAAAGGCAGTGGCACGGATCAATGCAACCGGGTAGGCCAACAAGGTTTCAACAACTTGCTTGCCGCGATTGCCCAATTGTGGAAGTAACCAGATAGCCCTTGCCCTTACAAATGGATTTGGATCATCAAGCAGTTCCTTTACCTCATCGGTTACTTCATCACCTTGTTGTTTTAGTTTTTCGAATGCCTGATAGCGAACATTAATGGCTGGGTTTTTCAGTGCCATCAATTGGCCTTTCAAACTTTGCAAATCGAGGGCTGGCGATTTCAGTTTTTTTCCTTTGGGTGAAATCCTATAAATGCGTCCATAGCCAATCGAGTCTTTCATTTGATGGCCACCCACTACGGGGTCGTACCAATCGGCCACATAGATGGCTCCATCCGTGCCAACGGTTACATCGCTAGGGCGGAACCAATGTGTGGCTGCTGTATTGTGCACGGTGTCATTCCAAACATATCCCTTATCATCTTCCACAACCGAGGATATGAAATTGGATCGTGCACCGAGATCATAACCAGAGCCTTTTATCTTCGGTAGATAACCAAAAATAATATTGCGGCCCGCATCGGCACTGAGAAGAAGGCCACGGTATTTTTCTCCGAGTTCATCGCCTTCGTGCAGGGCAACACCCGTGGGCGATCCTGCGCCAGTCTTATCGCCCGCGGGCATTGTGCCTGGGTCTTGTTGGTGCCAGTGCGCAGTAAACACATCTTGCCAAGGCCGCTGGTCAGCTTGCCAATAGCGCGTGCCATCGGTGCTGAAGAACCCGGCATTGCCACCTTCCATCAACCACGAAGTGCGGCAAGCCACCACCTGATCATCGTTATCATTTTGCCAAAGGTTGCCGTACGAATCAATCATTATTTCATACGAATTTCTAAAGTTGTGGCCCATTACTTTCAGGTTTGTTCCATCGGGTTTTATACGAAGAGAAAGCCCGCCCACCCACACACGGCCATCATCGCTTTTCATGTTTCCGGTGTTCTCCGTATTATAAGGTGAGCCACCCGTATAAATACTTCCCGAGCGCAAGGTCCATCCCGATTTGTCGGTAACGATGTGCGGCCCTGCATTGCCCGTGTTGAAATAATAATTTCCATCGGGCCCAGCTACCACAGCATGCAACGCGTGGTCGTGATCTTTTCCACCAAAGCCGGTGAGCAAAATTTCTTTCGAGTCGGGTTTGTCATCGCCATCAATATCGGTATAGACAATAAGGTGGGGCGAGCACGACACAATGATTTTATTGCCGAGCACGGCAATGCCAAGAGGCGAAATCAAATCTTTATCCTGAACAAAAACAGTTGACTTATCGGCCTTGCCATCGTGGTCGGTGTCTTCGAGTATCATCACGCGGTCGCCAGTCGCGTGGTGTTTCACTTTTAAAGAGTCGTTGTTGAAGTTGCGATAGTTTACGGCCTCGGTGATCCAGATGCGCCCACGGCTGTCCACATCCATATTGGTTGGATTATAAAAAAGAGGAGATTGGGCCCATAAGGTGGCTTCGAGATCATCAGGCAGGAATAGATCGGTGCTGACCTTTTTCTGCTGGCATGCTATTAACAAGAGAAGAATAAATAATAAGGAAAGACTGCGCATAGTTCTTAAAGGGATTGTGTCAATTAGGAATAGCCAAACATACGGTTCAAAAATTTCACATTCTTTTTATAACTCTCTATGACGTTGGCCTCTTTCGGATTTGCCCACTCTAGTTGCATCCAGCCATCGCCATAGTATCCTATTTCCTTAAGTTCATTGGCAATCTTTTGCCAATCAAGAGTTCCTTCACCAAGTAAAAATCCATTCTCTTTGATATGTAATTCGCAAATCGCGTTCTTGCCCAGAAACTTAATTTCTTTGATCACATCATATCCCGCATCAGCAGAATTTCTAAAATCGTAATACACTTTTATGCTCTTCGAACCTACTTGTTGAATCATATCGGTTAACTCCGAGGCACTGAGGTATGATTCTATTCCTAATGTGATGCCCATTTTCTCTGCTTTGGAAGCCACCTTTTTTAGTCGGCTCACCACTTCTTTTTTGCCGACCTCATCATTTCTCAAATCACCCTTATCGAAGAACGCCAGCAAGACAACCGTAACCCCTAAGTTCTTGGCAACATCAATGCTATCGGCAACCCACTCTTCTGTGCGCGAGTCTGATTTATAGGGAACGCTGTTCAACTCTCCAATGGCCAGGCTTGAGATCTTAATTTTAGTTCGTTCAGATTCTTTAAGATATGCTTGTTGTACATTTTTGGCGCTCAGATGCATATTGTTTTCTATTGAACCCATATTGACCATAATACCTTCGAGGCCGATTTGCTTGGCTATTTCAAAAGCTGCTGGGTCGCTGCTCTTGCCCAGAGACCAGTCGCAAGCCCCGATGTGAAGACGTTTTAATGGCAGCGTATAACCATCAGGAAAACCTATGCCTGATAATAAGCCAAAAGCAGTAGCTTTTTTTAGTAGTTCTCTCCGAGTTATCATAGATAATTTATTTCAAACTTTAGCTATCAATTTAAGAAAGTAAATCTCAATAAAGAAAGTCAAATTTCTGTTCTTAAAATTCAATGAATAAGCAGTTTGC
>JANOQB010000641.1:0-5737 GCA_031422215.1 Cytophagales bacterium
AAATCAGGCTTCCGAAAAACTGATGCTGGAAGTTGCCACGCAGCGCGAGAAGTGTTGCCACACGGGCGGTTCGATCGTGTTTGGCCCCGATAAAAATTTGTACGTATCCTCAGGCGATAATACCAGTCCGTTCGAGTCGGATGGTTTCAGTCCATCAGATGAGCAGGAGGGAAGGAAACCATTTGATGCCCAGGGTTCCTCATCCAACACCAACGATTTGCGCGGAAAGATTTTGCGCATCCACCCGGAAGCCGATGGAACTTATTCGATACCCGAAGGAAATCTTTTCCCGAAAGGTGAAGAAAAAACCCGCCCCGAAATTTATGTGATGGGCAATCGCAACCCGTACCGTATTTCCATTGATCAAAAAACAGGCTTCCTGTATTGGGGCGAAGTTGGCCCCGATGCCGGCAATGATAGCCCTGAGCGTGGCCCACGCGGTTATGACGAATTGAACCAAGCGCAGAAGTCCGGATACTTTGGATGGCCTTTGTTTGTGGGCGGCAATTATGCGTATGCAAAATATGATTTTAAAAATAAGACGGTGGGTGCGAAACACGATCCGGCAAAACCTATCAACTCTTCGCCCAACAACACAGGCAAAATGGAATTGCCCCCGGTGAGCCCACCATTTATTTGGTATCCCTACGAAGACTCGCCTGATTTTCCACTTATGAAAAAGGGTGGAAGAAATGCAATGGCCGGGCCTGTGTATTATTCCGAAAACTATAAGGGAAAAGAGAGTTCATTCCCCGATTATTTTGATGGCAAATTGATCATCTATGATTGGATGCGCAACTGGATGCGATTGGTAACGATGGACGACCAAGGTGCCATCACAGATATTGAACCTTTCATGGATGGCACGCAGTTCAACAACACCATTGATATGGCCTTTGGCCCCGATGGAAAATTGTATGTGCTGGAATATGGCACGGCATGGTTTAAAGAAAACATGGACGCGCGATTGTCGAGGATTGACTACAACGCAGGCAACCGCGCACCGGTGGTTCAGTTGAAAGCAAATAAAAATTCCGGAGCACTTCCGTTAACCGTTGAGTTTTCGACTGCCGGAAGTTCGGATCCCGATGGCGATTCTGTTTCTTACGAATTGGAAATAAACAAACAGGTTTTGAAACCCCAGAACGGAGGATTTGTATTCACCTTTGATAAGCCGGGTATCCACAGGCCCGTGTTGATTGCTACCGATCCCAAAGGATTAAAGTCAAAAGCAGAAGTGGTTGTTGTGGCAGGCAACGAACCTCCTGCGATTGATATAGTGGTAGAAGGAAACACAGACTTCTATTTGCCGGGAGGTTCGGCAAACTATAAAATCACTGTCAGCGACAAAGAAGACGGAAGTTCTGCGGATGGAAAAATTTCTTCTGGCAACGTGGTGGTTACACTCGACTTTCATGCGCAAGGCTACGACATGACAAAAATTGCACAAGGCCATCAACGGAGTGAGTTGCCCGGAAAGCTATTGATTGCCGAGAGCGATTGTAAATCGTGCCACATGTTGGAGGAGAGGTCGGCTGGGCCAAGCTATAGTGAAGTGGCAAATAAGTATGCAAAGGAAGTGCGTGCCGTAGAAGTGCTCAGCGATAAGGTACTGAACGGTGGCTCAGGTGTGTGGGGCGAAGTAGCGATGGCGGCTCACCCACAATTATCAAAAGCACAGGCCACCCAAATGGTAGAATATATTTTGTCATTGGCGAGCGATAAAAAAGTAAAAAGCTTGCCGTTGGCCGGGACAGCAAATTTTGCAAATGCACCAAAAGATGGACCTGTAGCCACATCTGCCTATGTGCTCACCGCTACTTACGAAGACAAGGGGGCGAGCGGTATGCCTTCACTCTCATTCACCAAACAAGTTGTGTTTAAATCCCCAATCTTAAACGGATCAAATGTTTCCGATTTGCAAGGCGGACCGCGCACATTAAATGCCGGAGGAATGGTGGCCATTGAAAACATTAAGAATAATTCTTCGGCAACATTTAAAGATGTGGACTTGTCGGGTGTGGGTAAACTTGGTTTTACCATAGTGGAAATGGCCCCGATGAAAGGCGGAGAGATTGAAGTATGGCTCGATTCGCCCACAGGCAAAAAATTGGGAACCGTAAGTTTTGCCAACTCACCAAAAATGGAGGTGATGGCTGGCATATTCATGAAGCCGGCAACCATCCGCATCGCCCCGGTTTCAGGAAAGCACTCCATTATTTTGGTATTTAAAAACGACAAGGCCGGTGATGAAAGTTTATTTATCTTCAGCCAGATGAAGTTGGAAAAATAAATTCTCAACTCTTAATTCTCAACTCACAATTCTTAATTCTTAAATCTTAAATAAAAATATGGATCGCAGGAAATTTATTGAAACATCATCCATTGCAGCAGCAGGGATGTTAGCACTTCCTACTTTTTTGGAAGCAGGTAAAAAGAAAACAACCATCGGCCTTCAACTTTACACGCTGCGCGATGTAATCATGAAGGATGTGAAAGGCACCCTCACGGCTGTGGCTGGCATGGGCTACACCGAAGCGGAAACGTATGGCTACAAGGACGGCAAACTGTTTGGGATGCCCGTGGCAGAGTTTGGTCAGTTCATGAAAAGCATAGGTATAAAAACAGTCAGTGGCCACTATGGAATTGATATGCTTTCATCTGGCTGGGAGAAATCTTGCGAAGACGCAAAGTCGCTGGGACAAAAATTTGTGGTGGTGCCCTGGATGGACAAAAAATATTACAGCTCGCTTGACGAATTGAAAAAAACATGCAGCGCATTGAACAAAGCAGGTGAGGTTGCAAAGAAATTTGGATTACAGATGGGCTATCACAATCATGCTTTTGAGTTTGAGCAAGTGGAAGGCAAAGTGATTATTGATGCCATGCTGGAGCAACTCGATCCGAAATTGGTGACGTGGGAGTTGGACATTTATTGGGTGGTGAAAGGTGGGGCTGATCCGGCAAAGTACTTTGAGAAATATCCGGGCCGCTTCCAGTTGTGGCACGTGAAAGACATGGACAAAATGGATGCCGCCAAGAATGCCGATGTGGGCACAGGCACCATCGATTACAAAAACCTGTTTACCAAAGCAAAACAATCGGGGCTTAAAAATTTCTTCGTGGAACAGGAGACGTATCCAACCTCTCCAATTGAAAGCACACGTAACAGTGCTACTTATCTGAAGACTATTCTATAATTTTTTTATGTGGTGCCTCTTCATTATTCTGTAATGGAGGGGCATTTTTATTTTATTTGATTATGAAGCTGTTTATTTTTTTGAATCAGGTATCGTCTCCCGCCACGGGGACGATACCTCGCCTTCTCTCGCCTTTGTTGGTGTTCTTCACCAAAAAATATTTATACCAAAAATTAAAATGGATCGCTATTTTCCTTTTGCTTTCAACGAGCCCTCTCCTTAGCCAAACCATTTCTCAATCCCTAAGTGGAAGGATTAAAGAATCCATTTCGCAACAGCCCCTTGCGCAAGCAAACATAACCGTGTTTCGCGGAAGTGAGTTGATAAAAGGAACGGTATCCGATTCGCTTGGATATTTCCTGATCAAGGACGTGGAGCCAGGCCGCTACAAGCTCATCGTTTCTTTTACCGGATTTGTTTCCATAGAAAGCGAATTACTGGTTATATCAGGAAAAGCCCAGCCGTTGGAAATATTTCTTACCGAATCTAAGCAGCAATTAGATGAAGTGGTAGTGAGCTCTCAATCTGTTTCATTGTCGAACACGACCTCCATTCCCATAGAGAAAACCCTACGTGTGCCAGCCAATTTTTTTGACCCCGTACGCATGCTCACGTCCTATCCGGGTGTGGTGGCCGCCAACGATCAGGCTAACTCGATAATAGTGAAAGGACATTCGCCCAACGGAATACTGTGGCGGTTGCAAGGGTTGGACATCATCAATCCCAATCACCTTGCCAACGCGGGCACCTTTAGCGACAAGCCTGTTGCCAATGGTGGAGGCGTGAATGTGCTAAGTGCGCAACTGCTTGACCGCACTGATTTTTATTCGGGCACTTTGCCTGTGCAATATGGCAACGCACTATCAGGAGCGATGGACATGACACTGCGCCCTGGCGGTGCCAACAAAATGCAATACACAGCGCAGGCGAGTTTGATCGGGTTGGATGTGAGTGCCGAAGGGCCCTTCTCAAAATCACGTAAGAGTTCGTTCCTCGCCAACTATCGTTACTCCACGGTGGGGCTGCTGTCCGACATGGGTGTTGACTTTGGGGGCGAGGCAATCCGCTTTCAGGATTTTTCTTTTCATGTAAATGTGCCTGGAAAGCGTGGAGTAAATTTATCCGCGTTTGGTTTTGGTGGACTAAGTGCCAATGATTTTAATGCCAAACCTGAAAGCGAATGGAAGGAAGAGAAAGACCGATATACCATCAACTACAATGGCAAGGTGTATGGTGTTGGCATTGTGAACAATTTTAAACCGGGATGGATGAACATGAGTGCGGGGGTTTCATTCTCTGGTCAGGATCAACAGAGGAAATCGCAAAGTGAAATTGTTCCATTCCCGTATCCGTATGTGTTCAAGGAAAGCTATGATGTGCAGCGAGCCCTCGTTTCCGGTTTTGTTAAAGGCACAAAGAAATTTGGAACTGGTTTAGTGGAAGCTGGCTTGCGCACAAATTATCTGAACAACGATATGGATGTTTCCACCACCACGCAATTGTACATCGATAGTTATACGCCAAATTATAAAGGTACGGTAAGTGGTTTGCTTTGGCAGCCATACATTGCTTGGTCGCAACCAGTAGGCCAATTTAATGTTGGAGCAGGATTGCGTTACGTTCACTTCAGTTACAACGGCACTTCTTCCATCGAGCCGCGTGCAAGCATATCAAGAAATTGGAACAACAATTTGGTTTCACTCTCTTACAGCCTGTCGAGCCAATTGCAACAGAGTTTTATTTATGTGATGAACCAAAACAAAAATCTTGGCTTCACCAAGAGCAATCAATTCTCATTGGAATGGAAAAAGAAATTGAGTGGCGATTTGAGCATGGTCACCTCGGCTTATTACCATCAGGTGTTCAATGTTCCTCTGCTTGGAAATTATTCGCTCATCAACCAGTGGGACGAGTATGTGAGAGGTGATTACACCAATGACAGTAAGGGGAGAAATTACGGAGTGGAGGCACAGGTTGAAAAAAGGTTTTATGGCAACATTTATTTTATGGTTTCTGGCTCGGTGTTCCGGTCTGAATATTTTAATGGCATAAAGTATTTGGATTCCCGTTTCAACGGAAAGTTTACCAGCAGCTTTTTGGCGGGCAAAGAGTGGAAGAAGACAAACAAATCTTTTGGCATACATGCACGGGGTATTTACACAGGAGGCTTGCGCGAGGCTTACATCGATTTGGCCGCATCCGAATTTGTGGGCACCACCTTGCACGACTATCAACTGGGTTATCCGGTGCAACTTCCCAATTATTTCAGAACAGACTTGCGCATAAGCTGGCGCAAAAACAAACCCGGCTACACACGCACCTTGTCGGTAGATATTCAAAACGTTACCAACCAGCAAAACATAGGGTATTTGTACTACGATACTTTTCTGAATGCGGGTGCCTTGCAGAAGACAATAAGCAAAAAGTATCAGGTGGGCATTATTCCGGTGCTGGCTTATCGGGTGGAGTTTTGAGACTGAGGGGTGCATGACAAATTGCACTTTTTGCGACAAGTCCGATAGGACTTGAATTTGAAT
>JANOQB010000642.1:0-3460 GCA_031422215.1 Cytophagales bacterium
CTTCGGCTGCATATTTGGCCAGCACTTGGCTCACGGTTGCCTCATCGTCAGGATGGGCGAAGATGGCAAGCAATGTGCGTGGAGTTTTGGCTTTATTTTCTTTAGGCGGATTGGTGCATTGAGATATCACAACCAATACAACAAGAGGCAGGAATAGTTTTAGAGATTTCATGGGCATAAGTGTCAACATCACACAATGAAGCAATAAGTTGACAGATGTGCAACCTGCCCTACCGGGTAGGCTGATTTTTTTCATTGTCAATTATGCAAGATCTTCCTATTCCTTTACAAAGCGCAACACTTGTACTGTGTTTTCGGCCTTTACTTTTATGAGATACATACCTTGCGAATAACCCGCCACATAAAACGTTGCCTCGTTGCCGGTAACTTCCTGTGAATCGGTTTTCTTTCCATCTAATTGATAAATGGAAACTCCTTTTTTTCCGGCCCCATCACCAAGAGATATCACCAACCAATCGAATGCAGGATTAGGGTAAACCCCTACGGAAATGTTAGATGTACTTTCTACACCTGTTACTATCAGGTTCGTTTCTGTAGAAAATTCACTTGCACAATCATCCGCTTTCACCTGCACTTTGTAAAGGCCGCTTTGGGTCGTGGTGTACGTTGCATCGGTGGCTCCGCTAATGGCTGCACCGTTCAAAAACCATTGGTTGCCAGTAGAGGCACTGGATGTAAGTGTTGGCGAAGCGGATGTGGCATTGGCAACAGAAACCACGGGCTTGGCCGGATTTATACAGAAGCTTTGATCAACGGAAGCAGCGGCCATGTAGTTCACTCCTCCAGCCTGTGAGGCGGTGATCGCTGCGCGCCCTGATTTGACAATCGTAACCTGCACGCCCGAAATTGTCACCTTGTCGGAAGTAGTTGAATAGCTGATTGGCAATGAAGATGAAGCGGTGGCGGTCAAAGAAAACTCAGGATCGCCCAACGTTTTTATAGCGAGCGGAGAAAATGAAATTGTTTGGCCTGCCTTGTTGATGGTAAGAGTTCCGGCAGTGACGGAGAAAGAATAATTGTTGTCGCTTCCACTGGCAATTGTGATCGGATACGTGCCTACGTTGCTTGTTGTTGTTGCGCCTGTGGACAATGAAGGTGGCGTGTCAATCACGGTGGCATTGTCCGTTCCTTTGAAGCCGGAATAATTTATTGTGAGCATTGGATTGGTATCGCCATAAATTTTCGATTTGTCTTCGGCTGTGGCCGTAAGTGTGGCTTTGTTTACCGTAAGGATCCCGGCAGTTAAAGTTCCAAAGGAATAATTGTTGTCGGTGCCACCGGCTATTGTAATGGGATAGGTTGCAACATCACTTGTTGTTGTTGCTGTAGAAGATGTTGTCGGTGGAGTATCAATTGCACTTGCATTGTCGGTGCCTTTTAAGCCCGTGTAGTTGATTGTGAAAACGGGGTTGGCATCTCCATATATTTTCGATTTGTCATCGGCTGTGGCTATGAGCATGGCTTTGTTCACCATAAGGGATCCTGTAGTTAAAGTTCCGAAGGACTAATTGATGTCAGTGCCACCCGATATAGCAATAGGATATGTTGCAACATCACTTGTTGTGGTTGCTGTTGATGATGTGGCAGGTGGCGTGTCAATCATACTTGCACCGTCAGTTAATTTAAAGCCACTGTAAACTATTGAGAAAACGGGGTTGGCATCTCCATATATTTTTGCTTTGTCCTCGGCTGTGGCTGTAAGCGTGGCTTTGTTCACCGTAAGGGTTCCAGGTGTGAATGCAAAGACATAGTTGTTATCCGTTCCACCCGATATAGTGATTGGATATATGCCTGCATCACTGGTGAGTGTTGCTGCGGTAGAAACGGAAGGAAGCTGATCAATCATGCTCAAATCGTCTGCCCCCTTGAAGCCACTGTAACCGATTGAAAAAACCGGGTTGGCATCTCCATAGATTCTTGATTTGTCTGCGGTGGTGGTCGTAAGGGTTGCTTTGTTTATGGTAAGTGTCTGCGAAACATCCAATGCCTGAAAAAAAGTAACGTCACCCATCTGGCTTGCGGTAATGGTAACAATGCCTGCTTTTAAAATTGTTACCGTATTGCCCATGATTGTAGCTATTGTTAAATCCGAACTGGTATAAGTAATAGGAAGGCTTGAGCTTGCAGTGGCCGTTAGGTTAAAATCAGCATCTCCGTAAGTCTTTGCCGGCAATGGATTGAACGTATTGGTTTGAGGGGTTTTGAAAAAGGTAAGAGAGGATTGTGAATATGCACCGTTGTTTCCAGCAAAATCTGTTTTTTTTGTGAAGCTATTTAAGGCAGGGTCAAACTCAAACATGGCCCCAAAATTATTCACCGCTCCATACGATGTCATGCCATATAGTTTCCCATTGGACGATTGAATAAGGTTGCCATACGGAAACGCGCCCGTTGAAGCGGAGGAAAAATTTAATCTATTGGTGTAGTTTCCGGTTGATGGGTCGTATTCAAATAAGACTCCCGCATCGGTTGCGCCTCCATTTAGTGTCATGCCGTACAATTTTCCGTTTGAGAATTGTGTAAGGCCACTAAAGGGATTGGCCCCCGTTGGGGTTCCATCAAAATCTAATTTTTTGGAACAAGAATTTGTGGATAGGTCGTATTCAAACAAAACCCCTTTATCATTGGCTCCGCCTGTATCGGTCATGCCATAAAGTTTTCCATCAATAGCCTCCACCAAGCTGCCCTTTGGAAAGGCCCCGGTTAAGGCTCCATCGAAATCATGTTTCTTTGTATAACTATTTGTTAATGGATCGTATTCAAACAGTGCTCCCATGCTTGCAGCACCTCCCTGGGATGTCATTCCGTAAAGTTTTCCATTGGAGCCTTTTATTAGGTCCCCATAAGGATAGGCTCCGATAGATAATGAAAAATCAATTTTCTTGCTATAGGTATTTGTGATAGGGTCGTATTCGAACAAGACGCCTGCATCATTGGCTCCTCCACTGTAGGTCATCCCATACAATTTTGAATTAGCAGCAAGGGTAAGGCTACCATTGGGTTTGGCGCCATTGGTGGTGCCCGCAAAATCCACCTTCTTGGTATAGCTATTGGTACCTGGGTTAAACTCAAACAATACCCCTAAACTATTGGCTCCCCCATTAGGTGTCATACCGTACAATCTTCCATTGGGAAACTGTGTAAGGCTACCCGTGGGGAGCGATCCGGTTGGGGCTAAGTTGAAATCTATTTTTCTGGAATAGGCACCGGTGGATGGGATGTATTCAAAGATAACCCCTTGATCATTGGAGCCTCCATAGGATGTCATCCCATACAGTTTTCCATTGGAGGACTGCATAAGGCTACCAACAGGTCTGTTTCCACTTCCCCCTAAATTGAAATTTCTCTTTCGGGTATAGGTAAGGGCAACAGGATCATATTCAAACAGGACACCAATATTATTGGAGCCTCCAATGCCCGTTACTCCATAAAACTTTCC
>JANOQB010000643.1:0-2369 GCA_031422215.1 Cytophagales bacterium
ATACACCACCAACACCTGTTCCATCGCCTGACACATAGGTGTATTTCCAAAAATCGTGGCCAACAGGCGCGGAGACAGTACCAGCCGAAATCACATATAAAATATTCTCATTGGATGGTGCCGTGGCAACCACGGTTCTACCATGCGTTGCAGGAAAAGCCGCAGGGGTTATACGGGTCCACTCGCCACTGTTGCCGGTAGTGGAGCGATAGATGCCTGCGTTGCCAGGGCCCCCGCTGGTAATAACGTTGCGGGGTATCACTGCATAAAATATCCGGCTGCTTGTTATGTGCATATCCAATTGTCCAAAAAAACCAAGGTTTGCAACCGGTAGCACAACTTGAAAACTTGTGCCCCCATCCTGAGTTCTATAAATACCGCGATAGGTTGCCACATATAAGTTACCGTTTACAGGATCAATTGCCATAGCGGCCGTTAACTCAAATGGCTCAGTTGGGGAATTGTTTTGCGGAGTGTTATTAACTGTGGCGGGCAGCAATGCCCAGGTAGCTCCGTTGTCGGTAGATTTATAGATTCCATTTCCCATAAATCTAGCGATTCCGCTTCTGTCACTTTGCGAAGCACCAATGGCCTCACCCGTACTACAGTACCAGATGTTTTGAAAACCAGCGCGCTTGTCTTGCACGATGGAGGTTATAGATGGATTCTGGTTTAGTGGCCCAACCCGTTGCCACGATGCGCCTTGATTTACTGACAACCAAATACCACCCGAAACACTGCCCGCCAGCAACCTGTTCTCGTTGTTGATATCAATGGCCAATGCCCGTGTGCGCCCGCCCACATTGAACGGTCCACGGTTTGAAAATGTGGTGAGCGGATCGCCTAACGCAGTTTTAATAAATGTGCTGCCTTCTTGCTTTCCATGGATCAAAACTTGCTCTTGCAAGTGCGACTCTTGTGACATAATGTATGCAAGTTCCTTCTCCCGTATCCCCACAGGAATTTCACCTGTGGCAGGATCTTTCAATCGCTCAAAATCGTAGTGCAGCCGTAATTCCGGATTTTCGTATTTGTTGCTGAACTTTGTTGTCGAATCATTGGCCTGCACCACTTTCTTCACATTGTAGCGCACCCCTTTATCCATATCCTCTGCCATCTGTTGAATGGTGGGAAATTTCCCGCTCTTCTCCTTGGCGACTGGTTTGGTCAAGCTATCTTGGGCTTGCAGCAACTCATGCTGTGCAAGCAAAAGAACAATTGAAAAAAAACTTGTTCTAAAATTCGCAATTGTTTTTCTCATAGATCTTTGACTTCACGTTTTGGCTTCAAAACATTTTGCAGTATAAGACTCTTTGGACATAAATAAGGAAGTTATTTCTTGGTATTGAAATAACTTCATTTTATCAACTTATAAAAAACCACGGTGTGTTGCAGGGTTTCAGAATCAAGTGGCTGTGCTCCTGTCAGGTTTGCCTCAAAAACATTTCCTTCTTTCAGCCCGGGATAATGCATGGCCTTCACATTCTTAAACACAACATCAGAAGTGATTAGGGTCATTGGGAAAATCACTTTCAGCACCTGGCCCTTTTCTGTATTGCCCGGATAGGTTCTGCCCCTTGAAATAATTTCAATAATTTCAACCTCAGCGGTACACGGGTACTTATTGCAGGGAAAATCAGAATAAGATGTGCCCGATATGATGCGGACAAGTTTGCCACGGATGCCAATGTCATCGGGGCCCAATTCACCTTTTACAATAGGTGCTGTAACAACTTCATCTGGTTTCTGTTGCATCTCCTTATCTTCAGAAACGATTGCCTTTTCAGTTGTCCGGGTATTTTTCTTCACAACTTTATTCGATGAGTTGCAAGCAAAACTCGAATAAGTGACGAGAATAAAAATCAAAAGCCGTAACACATTGGAAGAATCAAACATTTGAAAGTAAAATTTTTCACTCATAAATACATAAAGCTAATCCATATGGACAGAATAGGATAGGGCGATACCCTTTTGGTATTTGTTAACCTTCTCTAAATATAAAAGAGGTTTGTGAAAGTTTTTTCTATTTCGATCAATAAAGTTGGAGCGCAAATTACCGACTTGCTCAATCTTCTACATAACCCGTTATGGTAATCCTCTGAACAGGATTGCGTGGATCGTTGGAGTAAATGGTTACTGCCTTGTTCTGAGTTCCTGCCCTCCCTTCGGTAATGAATTTGATGACGAGCGTTGCCGACTCGCCTGGTTTTAGCGTTTGTTTATCTGTGCTCGCCACAACACAAGAACAGTTGCCTTGAATGTATCGCACCTCAATATTTTTCTTCCCGGTATTCTTGAATGAAATACTATTTTCAGTCGCTGGGCCTTGCCTGATCCGAAGAAAATCCAATTCATACTTTTCAAAAGCA
>JANOQB010000644.1:0-12328 GCA_031422215.1 Cytophagales bacterium
AAATCCTTCTGCGGTAAATTTGGCTAACTTAGCTCCTTATGTAGTAAATGCTACCGATTCAGAATTGAAGTACCCTTCCATTTGGAAATCAAACATTGCGGTTGATCAAAAATTACCATTCGGATTAATTGGAACCGCTGAAATCCTCTTTAACAAAACCCTTCAGGGCTTACGATATTTTGATGCCAATTTGAAAGCCCCAGACAAGGCTTTTACAGGAGTTGACACACGCGAACGTTTCCCTACCTACGGTGGAAATGGGGCTACAGCTACCAACGCAATTAACGTGGCGCGTTTTTACAACACAGCGGTTACAAACGTATTTGTGTTGCGCAACACCACACAAGGAGCGTCATATACTTTCACTGGTAAATTGGAAAAGCCAGTGGCAAAAGGTTTTGGCGGAATGTTAGCTTATACGTATGGCCAGGCCAGGGATTTGCAATCCGTGGGAAGCACCGTGCAAGCAAATGCACCAACCTATGTAGGCCAAAATTATCTTGAGTTGGCATACGCAGATAATGATCTTCGCAGCCGAATTGTTGGCTTTGCAAACTACCGCCTCAATTACGGTGGTGAGTATGGAGGTTCTACCATGTTCACACTTGGAATGGTTGCTAACAGTGGCGGCAAGCTTTCTTATACATATTCCAATGATTTGAATGGTGATGGCCAAGTAAATGACCTCATCTATGTTCCAAACACTGCAACTGAGTTAACTTTCCTTCCGCTTACAATTGGTTCAGGTACTACCGCCAAGACATTCACTGCCGCAGAACAGCAAGCAGCACTTGATGCTTACATTGACGGCAACCCTTACCTGAAAGAGCGCAGAGGTCAGTATGCCGAAAGAAATGGCGGGTACTTCCCGTGGTTGACCCGATTTGATTTATCGGTAACTCAAGAGTTTTATATGAACGTAGGTGGCAAGAGGCACACCATCCAGTTGAGGGCAGATGTTCTCAATGTTGGCAACATGTTGAACAATGGTTGGGGAGTTGGTTATCAATCCACCACGTTTTCACCTTTGAGCATTGCCAATGGAGGAGCTTCGGCAGCTTCAGCAACGCCAACATATCGTATAGCAACACAAACCATTACCAATCCTGACCTGACAACTTCAACTATCTTATTAAGAGATTCTTTTGTGAAGGGCATTAATATAAACAATGCATGGCAGGCACAACTTGGTCTCCGATATACTTTCGGAAATTGATTTAGGATTTTAATGAAAATAAAAAGAGGCCCCCATCGGGCCTCTTTTTATTTTATGCCCAAAGGCGTACCTTCCATACCATGAGTTGGAAGAAAAAATCGGGCACAGTTATTTTCCTCGCGTTTTCATTGCTTTTTGGCTGCATTTCAAAAACGAATGAAGATTCTTTTGCCAAAGAGCCCCTGCTGCAACTCGACCTCGATGCCATCCGCCAGCGGGGCTATCTCACTGCCTTGGTTGACAATACGTCCATCAGCTATTTCATTTACAAAGGCCGAACGATGGGCTTTGAGTATGAGTTGCTAAAACGGCTTGCTGATCGCTTGAAGGTGAGCCTCAAAATAAAATTGGTCACTGGCATAGGGCAGTCCATCGATCTGCTCAACAAAGGCGAGGGCGATGTTCTTGCTTTCCCGCTCACCATAAGTGAAGAGCGAAAGCAATATCTTTCGTTTACCAATACCCATTTCAATACCCACCAGGTGTTGGTTCAAAAGAAGCCTGCCAACTGGCAGGTGCAACCACAACTTGCTGAAGAAAATCTGGTGCGCGATTCTTCTCAATTGGCAGGCATGCAAGTGCATGTGATGAAAGGTTCTTCCTTTCAACAGCGCATGATGGAAATATCAAAAAACATGGGTGGAACAATTGATGTGGTGGAAGACAGCGATTCGGCAGATACGGAATCGCTGATACGCAAAGTGGCAACGGGCGAAATAGAATATACGGTAACTGACCAGACCATTGCTATGGTGAATGCTTCGTACTTTCCCAACTTAGACATCAGCACGGTTTTGAGCGAACCACAACAGATTGCCTGGGGCGTGCGCAAAAACTCACCCCAGTTGCTGGAGGCAGTCAACGAATGGTTGAAGAGCGCAAAGCGAAAGGGTACTTTTAAAATTATTTATGAAAAATATTTTAACAGTCCGCGCGCTTTGCAGGCACGCAGCACCAGCGATTACTCGTCTCTTGCTGGCAACAAACTTTCCCCCTTTGATGAGCAATTGAAAAATGGTGCCACCGCGATTGGTTGGGATTGGCGGTTGATCGCTTCGATGGTATATCAGGAATCCAATTTTAATCCTAAAGTGGAATCGTGGGCCGGTGCCATCGGGCTGATGCAGATCATGCCTGAGACGGGCAATTTCTTTGGTGTGAAAAATCTGTGGGACCCCACTCAAAATATCAAGGTGGGAATAAAGTTTATAAAGTTCTTGGACAACCAATGGGCCAAAACCGTGATCGATCCGCACGAGCGTATGAAGTTTGTGCTGGCATCCTACAACGTGGGCCTCTCGCATGTGAGGGATGCGCAAAAACTTACGCGCAAATATGGAAGGGATCCAACCAAATGGGAAGACAATGTGGAATACTTCTTATTGCAAAAATCCAATCCAAAATATTTTCGCGACCCGGTGGTGGTGGTGGGCTATTGCCGGTGTGTGGGGCCTGTTACCTATGTGAAAGAAGTTTTGCAACGATACGATGAGTACAAGCTCCGGATTGAATCTTGATTTTAGTATCTATGGCAAGAAATGATTTTCCAACTTCATCATTCCAACTTCGTTATTCATCATTCGATATTCAAATTTGAATGTAGAATGTAGAATTCTGAATGTTGAATTTTGAAGTAGAGTCAGTTTCACCTTTATGGTTTCTGGCTTGTCCAGGTTAGGAATTGACAGTTAATAAAGTCACGTTGGCAAATCTGCTGCAAAAGTTTAAGGCCATCACAATTGTCAATTGCTCTTTGTCAGTTGTCAACTATTTCTTCACTTGTCCACCACCAATCTGTGTTCGCGGTTAGCTATTTCCCAGGCTGTATGAAATATTGTTTTGGTGCGCTGCATCAACAAATCAAATTCAATTTTGTCAACCTCATCGCTGGGCATGTGGTAGTCTTCATGGATGCCATCAAAATAAAATATAATGGGGATGTTGTTCTTGGCAAAGTTCCAATGGTCGGAGCGATAGTAGAGTTGTTCAGGATGATTCATATCGTTGTAGGTATAGTCGAAGATTAATTTGGTATAAGTATTATTGGTGGCCTCGCTCAGCGTGTGCAAGTCGGTAGAAAGTTTATCCGAGCCAATGATATACACGTATGCCGCGCTGTCCTTATGCTGCCGATCGCTTCTGCCGATCATGTCTATGTTTAAATCCACTACGGTTTTTTCTAGAGGAAAAACGGGATTGTTGGTGTAATGCAAAGAACCGAGCAAACCTTTTTCTTCACCGGTAACGGTCATGAACAATATGCTCCTGCGTGGGCCGTGCCCTTCCTTCTTAGCGCTGGCAAAAGCTTTGGCCAGCGACAACACGGCCACAGTGCCAGAGCCATCATCATCGGCACCGTTGTTGATCCGGTCTTGGGCTTGGGCGTTTTTAGAAATGCCGATGTGATCGTAATGGGCAGTGATAACAAGTACTTCCTCTTTCTTATCGGTTCCTTCCAGGTAGCCCAACACATTTTCAGAGTTTATCTGTACTGACTTTTGTTCAACAGAATAAGAGATGGAGGAGAGCTTTATTTTTTCGGCTTTGTTTTCTTTCGCTGCCTTTTTGATTTTTGCAAAGGAGATGCCCAATATTTTTTCGGCTGCTTTCGCAGAAACCAAAAAACGCCCTGGTTTATTGCTTAGTTCCGGCTGTACAATAGAGAGCCTGTCGTTTGAAAGTCCTCGTGCCATATTTATCCTTTGAAAGAAATTATCCTCGCTGTTAATCACCAAGAAAATAATTTTGGCCCCACGGCTTTCCAACGTTTTTACCCCTGCACCATTGGGCAATGATGTATTTTCATCGGTAAGCAAAACAACGGCTTTGCCATTTACATCTGCCTTGTTTGCGTCACGCTCATCGGCATAACCCACAAATACTATGGGCACTGTTACCATGCCTTGTGTGTCATTCGTTCCAATATATTCATATTCTTCATGGCTGAGGGCAGCGCCATCTTTCTGCAAAGAAACAATGGGCGCACCCGTTTTATAAAGTGATAAGGGTTGATAATAATTTCCGTTGACGGGGCCACTCAACCCTAGTTCCTGAAAGGCGGAAGCAATAAAAGCTGCTGCCATTTTTTGTCCACGTTTACCAGTCTCCCTGCCTTCGAGTGCATCGGATGCGATGATTGTCAGGTTGTCTTTTAGATCAGCAATGGAAATGGTGGTAGCGTATTTTATGGCCAGTGTGTCTTGCTGCGCAGAAAGCTGAAGGGTGACAAGGATAAAAAGGAGGGAAGTGATTTTTGGGATTGGTGAGGTCATAGGGTGGAGATAGTAGTTAGGATTTAGTAGTTAGGAGGTAGTCCTACTTTGCCAAGTTCTATATCACCCCTCTTTTAAGGGATAACATATATAAGTGCAATTTAAAAATGCAACATGGAAAAATAAACGTAAAGTTTCAATCGAGAGTCACCCTCTCCTGTGGAGAGGGCCGGGGTGAGGTTTTACACGTTTTCACAAATAATAGACAGCAACGCCAACTGGTTTCTGGCGCGCACCAAATTTTGATCGGGATACGAAATATGATAATACGTATTGCCTCTTAAAAAATCGGCCAAAAAACGGATCGCCATAATGTAGGTCATCATTTTTCCCGCAAAGGGAATTGCTTTTAATTCTTGTGAGGACAGTGCGCCTTCCATCTCGCTTAAATAACCCTTTAGCAACGCATCATAAATTTCTTTTCTGAATTTTATTTTGCCTATATCTTTTTCTTCTTCGCTCACGGGGCTCACACAGGTGCGCACCATATCGCCCAGATCGTAAATAAAATAGCCGGGCATGAGCGTGTCTAGATCAATCACACACACCGCCTTGTGTGTAGAGCGATCAAAGAGAATGTTATTGATCTTAGTGTCGTTGTGCACGATGCGCTCTTTCAAACTTCCACTGGCAATGAGCGATTTATATTCTTCTACTAAATAACGAAAGGATGCTGCCTGCTGTACTTGCAAAGCGGCCTGGGAAATCAGTTCGGGTTTTGCGTTTGCCACCGCCTCCTCAAATTGCTCGTAGCGCCAGCCAAGATCTTGAAAACGGTCGAGCGTGGGTTTAAACAATTTGCTGTCAATGCTATCTAGGTTTTTCGTGAGCCTTCCAAACCCAACGGCAACTTCATACGCTTCTTCATCCGTTGATAAAAAATCTACGGTGATTGTATTTTCAATTAAAGGATACAACCGCCACGGAAATCCATCGGCTGCATAGACCAGTTCATTTCCTGCCCGATCGAGCAAAGCCGTAGGAAACAAATAATCAGGATGATGCTGGGCCAGATAATCCGCAGCCATGCGATTGTTTGCCGCAATGGCTCCAGGGTCTTTAAATACGTTGATGTTGATCCGCTGTAAGACAAATTTGCTTTCGCCCTCCACCAAAAATGTTTGATGAATGTGGCCGGAGCCAATGGGCGATACCACCGATGACGGCTTTAATCCAAATGCTTGCAAAACCAGTTCGGGCACCATCTGTCACCAAAGTTTTGAAGGATAAACACCTTGCTTCACTAAGTCCCTTATTTTCTTAGAAACCTCTTCTTTGTCTTCTTTGTATGTTACACCAAACCAGGTTTTGCCACCGGGCAGGATATGCACTTTGCCAAGACCTTTGTTGATGAGTTCACTTACCATCAGTGCAATATAAAACTCAGCTGATGGATTGTTATGGTTTCTCTCCACAAACTCGGTAAACATTTTTTCGGTGAGATCAAATGCATCGGCTTGAAAGCCCCAGCAGTTCATAGACACTTGCACACCAGCATCCAATTCCATGTCGCCTTCTTTCTCTTTAGAAATTATTTTATTTCCCTCGCGCACAATCACCGTGTGTTCTTTCATGCTCTTGAGAAAACCATCTCCATCGCGGGTAGCCACTCCGCGCGAAACACTGCCATGATCGGACAAAACATTTTTTAACGTGTAGCCTACCATGGCATGATGATGCGGCAGTGCACTTTCAAAAAAACTTGCCAGCGCATCAAATGCTTCCTTGCCATAAAAGTCATCGGCATTGATAACCGCGAAGGGGCCATCGATCACTTCTTTGCCACAAAGCATGGCGTGTGTGGTGCCCCACGGTTTTTTTCTGTGAACAGGCTGGTAGGAGGGAGGAACAAATTTTTCCAGAGACTGCACCACAAAATGAACTTCTGCTTTTCCCAACAATTTAGGAAGGAAAATTTCTTTTACCGTTTCTTTTATTTCTTCGCGCACCACAAACACGATTTTATCAAAACCGGAACGAAGCGCATCGAACAACGAGTAATCCATGATGGTTTCGCCATTGGGGCCGAAGCCGTCAATTTGTTTTATCCCGCCATAGCGGCTGCCCATGCCCGCGGCCATTACCAGCAAAGAAATTTTTTGATTATTTTTCAATTTGTTTGAACAGATTAAAAGTGAGTAATTTCCTGATAAATTTAAACCGTTGCAAAAATAGAAGTTTACTCCTTAAAGCCTAAACCCTTCCACCCATGACCCAAAACAAACCCTCCAGCTACCTGATGTCGATCACCATCATTGGTATCTTATTTTTCATTTTTGGATTTGTTACCTGGATCAATGGCACGTTGATCCCTTACCTAAAGATCGCTTGTGAATTGCAAACTGACTTTCAATCATACTTGGTTGCCACTGCTTTCTTTATTGCCTACACCGTGATGGCCATTCCATCTTCGTATGTGCTTAAGAAAACCGGATATAAAAGAGGCATGTCGCTGGGCTTGTTTATCATGGCGGCAGGTGCCATCCTGTTTGTGCCTGCGGCCAACGCGCGGGACTATGATATGTTTTTGGTGGGATTGTTTATCATTGGAACGGGTCTGGCACTTTTACAAACTGCTTCAAATCCGTATGCCACTATTCTTGGTCCCATTGAAAGTGCAGCCATGCGCATCAGCATCATGGGCATTTGTAATAAGGTAGCCGGAATTCTGGCCGGATTGATTTTTGGATACATCGCCCTCAATGATGCCGATGCCTTAGAGGCCAGTTTGAAGACGATGGATGCGGCCACTAAAAATGCTACGCTCGATGAACTGGCCAGTCGTGTAGTGGTGCCGTACATGATCATTGCAGGCGTGTTGGTATTTCTTGCCATCGCTATTTTGTTCTCGGCTCTTCCCGACATTGACGACAGCGGTGAAAGCGAAGCGAAAAATTCTTCTCATCCGGATAAGACAAGTGTTTTCCAATATCCACATTTAATGTTGGGCGTTGTTACTTTGTTCCTGTATGTAGGCGTTGAAGTATTGGCTGGAGACACCATTATCAGTTATGGAAAATCGCTAGGGATAGAACTCTCCACCGCTCGCTATTTTACGCAGGCAACACTGGCTTTCATGTTGGTAGGTTATGTAGTGGGCATTGTGGCCATTCCAAAATATTTGTCCCAATCTACGGCTTTGAAAATTTGCTCTTGGCTGGGGGTTATTTTTACGGTGGGAGCGGTGACCACCAATGGTTATGTTTCTGTGGCATTTATTGCCTTGCTTGGGTTGGCGAACTCATTGATGTGGCCGGCCATATTTCCGTTGGCTATTGATGGGCTGGGAAAATTTACCAAGATTGGTTCGGCCCTGCTTATCATGGCCATTGCTGGTGGGGCCATACTTCCTCTTGTATATGGCCAGCTCTCCGAAGTGTGGAACACGCAACAGGCATATTGGATCATGATGCCTTGCTATCTCTTTATCATGTACTTTGCCATGAAAGGCCATAGGGCCGGAAGGACTGCATGAGGATTTTAATTACCATATTGACGAGCCTGTTTACTGCCACTTCCCTGGCTCAGTATTACGAAGCCCGTGACCTCACCGCTGAAAACATTTTTTCTGAAAACATAGAAGGCCCCAATGTTGATAAGGCAGGAAATCTTTTTGTGGTAAACTTTCAGCGCGATGGAACCATTGGTTTGGTGCGCCCCAATGGGGATGTTATATTATATGTAACCTTGCCGGAAGGAAGCATCGCCAACGCCATCATGTTTGATAAAAAAGGCAATATGCTGCTGGCCGATTGGAAAGGGCACAACGTGCTAAAGGTGGATGTGAAAACAAAAGCCGTGAGTGTTTATGTACATAGCGACCAGTTCAACCAGCCCAACGATTTATGTATTAATAAAAAAGGTCAGCTTTTTGCCAGTGACCCCAACTGGAAAGAGAGCACTGGCAAGCTGTGGCGCATTGAGGGGCACGGCCAAGTGGTTTTGTTGAAGGACAACATGGGCACCACCAACGGCATTGAACTGAGCCCCAACGAAAAAAAATTATACGTGAATGAAAGTGTGCAACGGAAAATCTGGATGTTTGACGTGAGTGGCAAAGGAGAAATCAGCAATCAAAAACTTTTTTATCAGTTTGATGATTTTGGTTTGGATGGAATGAAGTGCGACAAGCTCGGCAATCTTTACGTTACGCGCCACGGCAAAGGAACGATTGCCATCATTTCCCCGGAAGGAAACTTAATTCGCGAAGTGCAGATGAAAGGCCTTAAAACAAGCAATATCACATTTGGTGGGCCGGAAGGAAAAACCTGTTTCGTTACGCTGCAAGACAGGAAGTGTGTGGAGGTGTTTGAGAGTGAGGTGGCGGGAAGGAAACACTAAATTAATTGACAGTTGACAATGGACAATTGACAATATCTCTAAGCAAAATTCAACTGCTCGTTATCAATGATCGTATAAAATTTTGTCGCTCCAAGACCGGATGGGTTTCTTAAGGAAATGGACAAGAAGTTAATGTAAAACCTGCACAAATTGTCAATTGCCCTTTGTCAAACGTCAAACTACCAAAATCATATCAATCCAATCCCTCAATTGCTTTTCCCTCTCTTCGTAAATTCCCTTCACCTCAATGAAAGAGATTTTTCTTTTCACCAATTCATCTTTGAAAACCTGATACATTTCGGTTCTGCGTTCTTTCAAATCCCTCATTCCATCGGGCACCCAGGGCACATCGATATCAAAAAGAAAATATTGATCGTACGTGATCATTTTCTCCAACTCGAATAACACCTCCGGCACTTGACCGAGATAATGGCGGCAATAAATTTGCGTGGTGATAATATCCGTATCGCAAAACAAAATCTTGTTGGCCGTTTTTGTTTTTTCGTTTACCCGTGCAATGTGTGCATGACCAATTTTAATGATGTCTTCCAGTGTGAAATTGTTGGTGCTTACAAACTCACGGGCCACTTCGGGCACATATTCGGTATGATACACTTCGGCAAGGTGCCGGGCCATCACCGACTTGCCTGTGCTTTCGGGACCATAAAAACAAATCTTCTTTATTTCACTCATGCCTTCATTTCGGAATACGATTTATACTCACGCCACCAGTTCCAAAAACCAAAGGATGCGATAATGCAGAAAGCGAAATACATTAGACCGTAAAACTTTATGTCGCGCACAAAATACAAATAGGTGGCCACGGCATCCACCACCACCCAAATGATCCAACACTCGGCCCGTTTTTGAATCATCAAAAAAGTGGCCATCACACTCATTACGGTAATGAAAGAATCAATGTATGGCGATGCACTTGGCTTGATGAAAATGGATGGCAACCATTCGTGGATATGCGTTGCTAAAAAGGCCATCACCACCGTGCCCACTGTGCTGATCAATATATAAACCAACAATTTGCTCAAGGGCAAAAAGCTTACTTTTAAATAATTGTGTTTGTCCTCTTCACCCGGCTTGGGATGGGCCCATCGCCACCAGCCCATCACATTAGTAACAAAGAAGAATACTTGCAAAAACATATCGGGGTATAGCTGCACTTGGAAGAAAAGAAAAAAAGAAAGCGTCACATTGATAATCCCCAACGGCCAGCTCCAGATGTTGGCCAATGAAGAAAGTACCACGGCCACTACGCCACTCACCAATCCAAAGAATTCGAGGTAGCTAATGGGGTAGCCGAGGATGGTGAAGAAGATGTGGTTGATGTCGAAGAAATGCAAAATAGATTAATAAATTTAAATTAACTGATGTATGCCTTCGTGTTTCCTTTGTGACTTGTTGTCTTGGTGGCGAAAGAGGAGCACGAAAATTTGAACCACAAAGGAGGCACAAAGTTTCACTAAGAAAAAGAGAAACTAAATCTTCACGCACACATTCTTCGCTTCCGTAAAAAACTTCATCGCCTCCCAGCCGCCTTCACGGCCAACTCCACTTTGCTTCATGCCACCAAAAGGTGTGCGCAAGTCGCGCAGCAGCCAGCAGTTTACCCAGATGATGCCGCTTTTTATTTGGTGTGCCACGCGGTGGGCACGTTTTAAATTTTCCGTCCAGATGGTGGCACTCAATCCGTAGGCAGTCGAATTCGCAAAAGTGATTGCTTCTTCTTCTGTATCAAACGGCATGATGGTGACCACCGGGCCAAATATTTCTTCCTGGTTGGTGCGGCAATATTGATCGAGGCCAACGATAACGGTTGGCTCCACAAAATATCCATTTGCACACCGGCCTGCTATGGTGATCTGTTTTCCTCCGCATAAAATTTTTCCGCTTTCCTCTTTTGCAAGGGCTATGTAACTCAGCACTTTGTTCATGTGCGCCTCCGACACCAATGCCCCCACGCGCGTCTTTTCTTCGAGCGGATCGCCTGTTGTCAATTCTTTTGTTCGTTTTACAAATTCATCTACAAATTTTTCAAAGATGCTGCGCTCCACCAGAATGCGCGAGCCACACAAACAAATTTCGCCTTGATTGGAAAATGATGAATGGATGGAGGTGCTCACAGCATTTTCAAAATCACAATCTGCAAAAATAATGTTGGGGTTTTTTCCTCCGAGTTCCAACGAAAGTTTTTTGAACATGGGGGCTGCTGTGGCTGCAATAATTTTTCCTGTTGCAGTGCCACCGGTAAAAGATATTGCCGTTACACCGGGATGTTCTACAATAGCCTGGCCTACTTTATTGCCGAGGCCGTGCAAGATGTTCAACACACCCGGAGGCAATCCTGCCTCGATGCACAATTCTGAAAAAAGAAACGCGGTCATAGGTGTAAGCTCGGATGGCTTGGCAACTACGGTGCAGCCAGCAGCCAACGCAGGCGCGATTTTCCACGTGAACAAATACAAAGGCAAATTCCAAGGAGAGATGCAACCAACTACTCCGATCGGTGTGCGCGTGGTGTAGTTGATGGCCTCGCCTTCCATCAGGTGCGACTCGGAAGCAAAATGCAAAGCGGCCGTTGCATAGAAACGCATGTTGGCCGAGGCACGCGGAATATCCATCGACCTCGCGAGCTTTACCGGCTTGCCTTGATCTATGCTTTCTGCGAGCGCAAGTTTTTCTAAATCGCGGTCAATAAGATCGGCAATGGCAAGTAAAATAGACGAGCGTTTTTGTATTGGCATTGACGACCATCCGGCAAAAGCGGACTGCGCTGCCTGCACGGCAAGTTCTACATCGCGCTTGTCGGAATCAGGGATCAAATTATAAACGGTTCCCTCTGCAGGATTTATGTTTTGCAAATACTCATCGCCAACAGGGTGGAGGAGCTTGCCATCAATATAGTTGAGGATTTTTTCCATCTATTACGTTTTGACTTTGACTTTCTTTGGTTACAACAAAGCGGAGCTTTCTTTGTGACTTAGTGGTATAGTTAAATAACGTAAAAGTCGAACCGCAAAGACTCAAAGGCACGAAGTTTCACTAAGAAGCACATTGAATTCAATTCATGAGTAAACATCAGTTAAAGTGAACAATCTATGTTATGTTTAGTGACTCTTACTTCTTCGTAATCTTAAACTCCACCCTTCTGTTGCGCTGGCGGTTTTCTTCTGTGCTGTTGGGGGCAATGGGCTGTGTGGCTCCGTAGCCTTTGCCGTCAACGCGGTCTTTTTTAATTCCTTTCTTTTCCAGATATGTTTTTACGGCAAGCACGCGGTCTTGCGATAGTTTCATCAACGCATCTTTGTTGCCCACATTATCGGTATGGCCGCTCACCTCGATTTTTACGGTTGGGTTTTCCACCATTATCTGCACCAAGCGGTCGAGCTCAGGAAATGATTGTGATTTTAATATGGGCCGGCCTTGTTCAAAGAAAACATTGTTCAACTGCATGGTTTCTCCTACTTCAATGGGCACCAGAAATAGA
>JANOQB010000645.1:0-4025 GCA_031422215.1 Cytophagales bacterium
GATTAATGGAAAATATACTGAGCAATCCCAACCAAAACATCTTTGAAAAAATAAAGAGGTAGATGAAAACGGAAACAAATTTTGGGGAGCCAGGAAGCTCTCAAAAATTCTTGAGTACACCGATTTAGGAATTTTTTAACCGTAATAAACAAAGCAAAGGAAGCGTGCGAAAATAGTGGACAGTCTGTAGAGCACCATCTCGTTGAAGCCAACGAGATGGTTTCTATTGGTTCTGGAGCTGAGCGACTCATGCCAAGTTTCAAACTTTCGCGTTACGCCTGTTATCTCATCGTTCAAAAGCCGGTACAAATTATTTGTGCCGGCTTTATTTTTTAGTCAAACCAAGCTGTGGCATTGCAAAAATCGGTTGGGCCATGCGATGACCACGTGTCTGTTACCGAATAAGAAAACTGGATCTCATCGCCATAGAGTGTGCCCACCCCCTCAACTTTGTAACCCTCTACAACCTGCCTGCTAATGTAGATTTTATCATGGTCAACGGTGGCCCTCACATCTATACCGGCACCATAAAAGTTTTCAATGATCACTTCATCGCTGAAGCCAGACTTTCGGATGTAGATGTCAAAATTCGTGTAGTCGTTGTACGTTTGACTGTGCTCCTCTACTGCATACGATCCCGTGATCCGCTCGCGATAATCTATGGCAGGTTCTACAATGAGAATGTCGCATGAGGTAAAGGCAATCAAAATGATGAGCAAGGCTGCATTCGTTTTCATGGTTAGTAGTGTTTGCCATTACATTTACAATTGAAATGCCAGTTCGGTAAAGGAGAAGTTGGTAGTTATGCCAGTGTTGCCCTAAAACGAAACCGTCCCGCCCCGACAAGTCGGGAGCGGGACGGTTGAGCTTAAAAAATGGGTTAAACTCAGTTTAAAAAATAAGGCACTCCTGCACCGGCAAAAAATATTTACCACCAACAACCACTACGAATGGAGTAAAAACCAGTCGTGCAGGATATGCCATGTCTTTAGCAGAGTATAGAATATAGAAGTAAGGCAGCTGATACTTCTGATTTCTGTATTCCAAATTCTGACTTCTAATTTCTAATCCACATTGTCATGCAAAAATTTATTGTTGCCCAACAAACCGTTGTCATCGTTCAGGCTGTAGCGAGAAATATGAGACTCGGAAGAGTGCGGAACATTATTGTCCATCTTCACGCCCCTCCGCAAATAGGCGGGAGCCTCCCACTTTTGCTTGAACTCATCCTTGGTCATCTCAGAAGTCTTGCCCTTCTTCAATTTTTCCCTGCGCTCTTTTGCCTGTTGCTCAAGGCGCTCTTTGGTCCTTCTTATTTCCATAAGTCCGTCTTCATTTATTATTTGGTCTTGCGAAATACCCTTGCCCAAACCGAAGTCTTCATCTTCTTCAAAACTGCTTTCTGCTTCTTCAAAAGTTTTTTCCTTCACAGTTTCAGGCTCTTGATTTGTTACTGTAAATTCAATTTTTCTCGAAATCTCATCTATAAACAAAGGTTCGTTGACAGGATTTTTTGCTTCTGGCTCATTGTTAAGTACTGGTTCCTCCACTTCATTTACTAACTTAAGTTTAAGCTCCTGGCTTTGTTGGTTAACCGAATTATCCGTTTGGCCAAACAAAGAAATCTGGGCGCGATCTAACTCATGCACTTTTTTCTCATCCTTCCTCTTGGCAATTTTTCCGTCAGCGAAAAATCCCGTGGCGATCACCGTCACACGGATGCAGTCGCCTAACCCTGAGTCCACACCATGGCCAAATATTACTTCCGCATCATCGCCTGCCTGCTCTTGAATATATTCGGTGATCGTGCTGAGCTCATCCATTTGAAGTTCCGCTTCTTCCCCTGAAATAATTGACAGGAGTATTTTCTTGGCACCCATAATGTCCTTGTTGTCGAGCAACGGTGACGCTAGGGCCTGCTGAGCTGCAATGATTGCGCGGTTTTCGCCACGCGTTTCTGCTGACCCCATCACGGCAGCCCCGGCATTTATCATCACGGTGCGCACATCTTGAAAATCAACATTCACATAGCCCGTCAAGGTGATGATCTCGGCAATGCCTTTGGCCGCGGTGGTCAATACATTGTCGGCTTCACCAAACGCCTGGCCAATGGACAGGTTTCCATAAATCTCGCGCAACTTATCATTCAAAATAATAAGTACGGTATCGCAACTGGAGCGGAAGGCATCAACGCCTAGTTCGGCCTGTGCCGTTTTCTTTTTTCCTTCGAACGAAAAAGGCACCGTTACAATACCCACCGTGAGTATGTCCATGTCCTTTGCGATTTTTGCAATCACAGGCGCGGCTCCAGTGCCTGTGCCTCCGCCCATGCCAGCAGTAACAAACACCATTTTTGTTCCCATCAGCATTTCGCGAATCTGCTCTTTGCTCTCGATGGCGGCAGCGCGCCCAACTTCGGGGTTTGCGCCACAACCCAAACCTTCGGTGAGATTTACTCCAAGTTGCAACTTGTATGGAACAGGGCTGCTGTTCAACGCTTGCAAATCGGTATTGGCAACCACAAACTCGACATCCTTGATGCCTTGCTTATACATGTGGTTCACTGCATTGCTGCCTCCGCCACCCACACCGATCACTTTGATGATCGACTTGTGATGTTTGGGGAGGTCAAACTTGTATCCGGTTACTGGTTCAATCATAACAATTGTTGTTTAGTGGTTGATTCAATATTCATTTTTGCCATCGAGGTCATCAATCAGCAATCCCTTTGTCTTGGTAAGAATGCTCGAGAAAAAATCAGACGTTGGGTTTGACTTAGGCTTCTTCACCTTTACGTTCACATTCTTCTGCATCTCCTTCGCTTCCTTGTAGCGTTCATCACGCTCATCCAATGAGCGGAAGCCCGACAGCACCAGGCCAACAGCCGTTGCATACATGGGGCTCTTCACAGCTTCCATTTTGCTCTTGCCCAGGTGCTCATTGGGATAGCCGATGCGCGTGTCCATTCCGGTCATGTACTCTACCAATTGTTTCAAACAACTGAGTTGTGAGCCGCCACCGGTGATTACAATTCCTCCGGCCAACCTGTTTTCATATCCGGAGTTGATGATCTCTGTGTGCGCCATTTCAATGATCTCCTCCATGCGCGCCTGGATAATATTGGAAAGATTCTTCACCGAAATTTCTTTCGCTGTCCGGTTCCTGATCCCAGGTATCGAAACGATTTCGTTGGGGCTCGCTTCTTCCGCAATTGCTTTTCCAAACCGTGTTTTCAATTGCTCGGCCTGTTTGGCCATCACCATAAGTCCATGTTGTATGTCGGTGGTGAGAATATTTCCGCCAAACGGGATCACTGCGGTGTGGCGGATGATGTTGTCGTGAAACACAGCTATGTCCGTGGTGCCTCCACCAATATCGATCAAACAAACGCCTGCTTCTTTCTCTTCATCGCTTAGCACCGCGAGGCTCGAAGCGAGCGGCTCCAGGATCAAATCCTGAATTTCGAGGCCGGCCCTGCGCACACATTTGTTTATGTTGTTGATGGCACTGGTTTGCGCAGTGATGATGTGGAAATCTGCTTCGAGCTTTACACCACTCATGCCCACCGGGTCTTTGATGCCTTCCTCATAATCCACAATATAATCCTGTGGCATCACGTGGATGATTTCACTTCCGGGAGGTATCACGATGCGGTACATGTCTTCGGTGAGCCGGTTTACATCTTCGATGCTCACTTCGTCTTCCTTCGAGCTGCGCGTGATGCTGCCGTGGTGCACCGAGCTACGGATGTGCTGCCCGGCAATGCCCACGTTGACCAAGCCAATGTCGATACCCGACATATCGCTTGCTTCTTTCACAGCCTTCTCAATGGCAAAAACTGTTTTGTCGATGTTGGTGACAATTCCTTTTATCACCCCCTCCGACTCAGCTTTGCCCATGCCGAGCACTTCGAGTTTGCCAAACTCATTCTTGCGCCCTACGATGGCGCAGATCTTGGTCGTGCCGATGTCAAGACCTACAACTATTTTTTCGTTTCCCATGATTATTGATTTTGTTAGTGGTTG
>JANOQB010000646.1:0-11203 GCA_031422215.1 Cytophagales bacterium
GGATGGCCGGTTGTTCTTGTGCGCTCAAGTTATAAATTATTCCACCGAAGCAAAAAGATCAGAGGCAATCTTATCGGCCAGCAATTTGCCTTTGCGGGTGAGCACGAGCAACTGATTGGTTATGGTAACGTAACCAAGCTCGGTTATAGATTGCAGGTAAGCGGGGCGGATAGAATCCAACTCATAGCCGTAGTTGCTTTTAAGAAAGGCAAGGCTGCAACCCCGGCTGGTGCGCAAGGAGGTGAAGATATACTCGTTGATTTAGTTTTCAAGGGTAAGCGTTTCTTTTTCAAAGGGGATTTTCTCTTGGCTGAGGGATTTTACATAGTGATGATTGTTGCTCACGTTGAACTGCCTACTTTCCCCATCAAAAGAATGGGCACTGGGACCAACACCGAGATATTTTTTTTGTTGCCAATAACTGCTGTTGTGTTTGGAGGCAAAACCGGGCAAGCAGAAATTGGAAATCTCATAGTGCTGATAACCGTGGTCAATCAAGGTATCCATAGCAATTTCAAATTGGCCTGCCGACTGCGCTTCGTCTATCGGACTGAGAAACCCACGCGAGGCCCTTTTGCCAAACACCGTTTTTTCTTCTATGGTCAATGAATAGACAGAAATATGCGCAGGTGCTATGGCCAAGATTTTTTCAAGATTTTTCCTGAGCATTAAATCGTCTTGTCCGGGTATCGAGTGGATCAAATCAATACTCAGGTTATTGCTCCCATGCTTCCTCAACAGGTCGATGGAGGCCAGGGCATCTTCACCGGTGTGGGCCCGGTTGAGGAATTTCAAAATGGTATTGTCAAAGGACTGCACACCCAAGCTGATGCGGTTGATCCCCGCTTCTTTCAGAGCCACGATCTTTTCCTCATTCAAGTCATCCGGGTTTGCCTCAAGCGTAACTTCTGGTAACTCTGCGATGGAATAATTTTTATGAACCGAATGGAGGATTGCCTCTAAATCCTTTTTGGTAAGAAGGGAAGGAGTGCCACCACCAAAATAAATGGTTTCGATGGGTTCACCTTGCAAATAATCTTTCTGAAGGGATAGCTCACGTGCTATTGCTTCGATCAATTCTTCTTTGACTGACTGATTGGTAGAAAAATGAAAATCGCAATAAAAGCAAGCCTGTTTGCAGAACGGAATATGGATGTAAACGCCTGCCATAAAGGTCAAAGATAACAATCGTCAAACCTTGAAACTTCTTTTGAGTAACTATTATGATATTTTTGCAGTCAGCATGAGAAAATTTTTACTGTTGGCCTTTCTGTATTTTTTGATCAGCCCATTCGCTTGGGCACAAACCGATGAAGTAAGAGAAGACCTTCGCGACCATTGGAAGATATCGAGAGGAGGCCGCCTGGAAGATTATAATGGCCAACCGGCACAGGCGATCCATTTTTTCATAGAAGATCAATTTAGGGGAGGCACGCTCTTTGTTAAGTCGCCAGCCGAGTTTACAATTTTCGTGGACGGCAAATTGCAGGTTCGCACCACGCACCATACAAAATTGAACATAGACAGCCTGTTGGCAAAGTCATCGGGAACACCTCTTCTTTCAATATTTCAAAACAGCAATATTAAATCCGTGCAAACGGAATTGATCTCCAACGGTAATACGGAGCGTGAAAACCCCTTGAGACAAACAACCCACTTTGCAGATTTTGTGATTTTAAGTTCTATGCTGCTCTTTGGTTTGTTCGTAGTGTTGTTCGGATCCAATACAAGGCTTACCATCGATTATCTCAATTTGGCAAAAGTCTTTTCCTTTCAGGAGCGCGAAGAAGCAATTGTTACAGGAAGGATTGGCTCCAGTGTGAACCTGCTTTTTTTTGTGTTCATAAGTCTTTTGTTTGGGTTGCTGTTGATCTTGATTTTTCATTGGGGGCCAGTCGAAATCCGGTTTTCATCCATAGGGCACCCCGAATTAACCTCAGATGTTTTTGTAAGGTGGGGTGTTGTTTCATCAGTTGTGTTGGCTTTGTTGATAGGAAAGCTTTTATTGATTTGGTGCTTGAGCAAACTGTTTGGATTTAAGGATGTGGTGCGATTTCAGTTCTTCAACTTTATAAGAAGCCTGTATGTGGCATCGGCATTGATGGGCATTGCTTCACTGGTCTATTTTATGATCGGGGTTTATGATCCTGGATTTTTCTTTTCACTGCTTGTTTCGGTTTGCGGTTTTATGATCTTGGGTGCGGTCTTTCTTTATTTTAAATTAATGACCTGGGCATCATCGGCTGGGTTTCATTTATTTTCCTACCTTTGCGGTTCAGAAATCATCCCGCTGATGATTTTGATTAAGGTGTTATTGTATTAAGCCGAACCCGATACGTGTTGTTATGACCGAAACAGCTAATGACAGAATGCGAAAGGTAAAAAGCATTTTGGTCACTCAGGAGGCTCCTACCGATGCAAATTCTCCTTACCTAAAACTTGCCGAAAAGTATAATCTTAAAATTGATTTCCGACCGTTCATCCAAGTGGAGGCAGTTCCCATAAAGGAATTCAGGAAACAAAAAATAGAAATCCTCCAACACTCGGCCATTATATTTACCAGCCGGCATGCTGTGGACCATTTCTTTTCAATTTGTCAGGAACTGAAATTTGAGATGCCCCCGGATATGAAATATTTTTGCATTTCCGATCAAACCTCCAATTACCTTCAGAAATATATCGTGATCCGCAAGAGAAAAATCTTCTCAGGATTGAAAGACACCAAGGACTTGCTGGAGATAATCAAGAAACATAAAAATGAAAGATTCCTATTCCCCTGTTCGGATATAAGGAAAAATGATATTCCGGATTTTTTGCGCGAAAATGGATTCACGTTTACAGAGGCCATTATGTATCACACAGTGGCAGCCGACCTTCGCGATCTCAAGAATGTGTACTATGATGTCCTTGCGTTCTTTAGCCCCTCTGGAATTAACTCCCTCTTTGTAAATTTCCCTGACTTTAAGCAGAGCAATACCCGCCTGGCAGCCTTTGGCCCCACCACGGCCAAAGCAGTGAAAGATGCCAGCCTGATTTTGGATATTGAGGCCCCCTTGCCCAACGCACCATCCATGACGGGTGCCCTGGAACTCTATATAAAAATCGCGAACGGAATTAAATAACTCTTTAATCTGTACGTTTTTACCTATACCTTTGAGAACTGCGCTTTAATTATTTTTTGAAAGTGTAATATGTTTTGACTTATATTTAAGTCGTTGACCAAAAAAGATGAAAAGGATTCTTTTACTTTTAAGCGTAATCGTAGTATGTCAGGCCAGTGTATTTGGCCAGCAAGATCCTCAGTTTACACAGTATATGTTTAATACTTTGTACTTCAACCCTGGGTTTTCTGGAGTTGAGGGGGTTACAAAACTGACAGCCATACACCGCAGCCAGTGGCTGGGGTATCAGTCATCGATTGATGGTGGGGGTGCACCCACTACGCAGGTAGTTAGTTTTTCAACACCGATTTATAAATTGAAGAGCGGGTTTGGTGCATATATAGTTAATGATCGTTTAGGTCCACAAACCAACTTGGAGTTTCAGGGTTCGTATGCCTATCATCTTTCCATAAAAGACAGCAAACTAAGCGTTGGTATAAAGACTGGGTTGTACTCTAAGGCAATCGATTTTGATCGGTATCGTGCAATTGATGGAAATGATCCACTCCTTAAAGATAAAGTAGGCAAATATTCACAGGTGCGTCCCGACTTGGCCATCGGGGCTTTTTTTCAACGCGAAAAATATTATGCGGGCATTAGTTTTAACCACCTTATAAAATCAACTTTTGATTTTGATCTTAGTCAGCGCAACGCGCTTCAAACCCACGCTTATATTACAGGTGGGTATTTTTATGAAGTAAACTTCGATTTGCGGTTTCAGTTTTCCACCCTTATAAAATCCGATTTCACCAAAACCACTTTTGAATTCGGTGGTATAGGTTACTTCAAAGATACGATGTGGGCCGGCTTGTCGTTTAGGCAATCAGAGGCCGCCATTGTCATGTTGGGTTATAGTCTGTTAAAAGATAGGTCAATGAGATTGGGTTATGGGTTCGATTATGTAATCAAAGATCAGCAGGCAAAGCAACCGACTTCGCATGAGTTTTTGCTCACTTATCAGCTTCCGGTAAATCCGGCTGGCGGAAAAAAAGTGGTAAGAACACCTCGTTATAGACACTAAAACGGTAAATTATTTTGGTTTTTTTAATATTTTAATGAATTTGGCACTTCTGTTAGACAATTAAAAGGCGAAAAAGAATATCTTTCGAGTCTATAAACTTGAGCATTGGCAAACTGAAATGAGTGGATATAATATAAAAAGTATGAGCAAAATGTTTTCTCCTAAGATCGTGCGCTATGGGTTGTTTGTATTGATAGGTACCATTTTAGGAGGTTGTGGCCTTCTTGGTATTGGAGGCAAAGGCAGCGGAGACGCAAACGGCAACGTGGTTGGGCAGTCGCAAATAGAAAGACGGCCCGATTGGGGTCAGATAATTCCATTTGGCATGGTGCCGGTGCCAGCCGGAACGTTTCACATGGGTCAAGCCGATGAAGATCCAGCTTCAACCCAAATAAATTTCAACAAGCAAATTACCATTGGTGGATTTTTCATGGATGAAACCGAGATTACCAATGATGAATATTTTCAGTTCACCACCTACTTCTTGGATGCAGATGGACCCAATATGGCCGCGGGAGCTGAAGGTATGGTTAACTTCCCTCAAGTTTCAAAGGAAGACTTCATGAAAAAATATCATCCCGACACTACAGTGTGGATGAGAGACTTTTCCCACCACATGGGCGACCCCTTGGTTAATTATTATTGGCAACATCCAGGCTACCAGGAATTTCCGGTGGTAGGAGTAAGTTGGGAAGCGGCTGCCTTCTTTGGAAAATGGAGAACTGCCTTTCTCAATCAATGGAGAAAAAATGATGGAGACAAACCTCCCATGCCTGCCTTCCGGTTGCCGTCAGAGGCCGAATGGGAATATGCAGCGCGTGGCGGAAGGGATATGGCCAAATACCCTTGGGGCAATCCATATATAAGAAACTCGAAAGGGTGTATGCTGGCAAACTTTAAGCCTGGCCGGGGTAATTTTTATGACGATGGCTTTGCATACACCTCACCCGTTGGGTTTTACTTTCCAAATGATTTTGGTTTAGTGGATATGGCAGGAAATGCTTCGGAGTGGTGCCTAGATGACTTTAACCCAGCATCCGTGCCTACCGTATGGGATCTCAACCCTCAGTTTATTGATAAGAATGCCTATGACAAGGAAGGCAATTCAAAGGAAAAATATAATGCTAGAAAAGTGGTGCGTGGCGGATCGTGGAAAGATGTGGCTTATTATCTTGAAACAGGAACCAGGACCTATGAATATAAAGACTCTACCCGGGCTTACATTGGCTTTCGTTGTGCGATGACCAGTTTAGGACGTTCGTCTGGAACAGAATTTGGAATAGAGTAAATAATTGAAACTCTTGGTTATATTTATAAAAAAAACGGACTAAACTTAAAATTCTAAGAATCATGGCAAAGAAAAAAGGCGGATTTGTTACGTTGTTCTTCGCAAGCATTATGCCCAAAGTATATGGCATTGGTGCAGCGGTTGTAATCATTGGAGCACTCTTTAAAATTCTCCACTTGGAAGGAGCCAACGCGATGTTGATGCTCGGCCTAAGTGTGGAAGCAGGGATATTCTTCCTGAGTGCATTCGAACCGAAGCACGAAGAAGCCGATTGGTCAAAAGTATATCCTGAATTGGCAGAGGATTATGAAGGTCCGGTTAATCCTACAGCTACCAGAATCAGCAACCGCCCTGCTGGCGAGTCGCCTCTTTTAAAATTAGATGATATGTTGAAAACAGCCAAGGTTGACCAAAATTTGTTGGACAATTTAGGAAAAGGCTTAACCAACTTAGCTACCTCAGCGTCTCAAATGAGCAACCTTTCCAATGCAGCAGTAGCCACTAACGATTATGCTAAAAACGTTCAGTCAGCATCTTCGGCATTAATGGAAATGAACAAATCGTATGGCACCGCCATGAAAGCAGTATCGGCTATGGCCGATGCATCGAAGGACACCAGCGAATATCATAGCCAAGTTCAAAAAGTTACCAAAAATTTAGCGGCACTTAATACCATTTATGAAATGGAATTAAAAGATGCTGATTCCCATGTAAAAAATATGAACAAGTTTTACGAAAGTTTAACAGGTGCCATGCAAGGGCTTTCTAAAGTAGGAGAAAACACAAGCAAGTTTACCTCTGAATTGGGCAGCTTAACTAGCAATGTAACAGCCTTAAATAAGGTTTATGGTGGAATGCTCACAGCGATGAAAGGCTCAGGCAGCTAATCCGTAAGCGTAACAAAATCATTAAAGTTTTTTCAGATTACCAACCAACTAAATATTAATAACCATGGCAGGCGGTAAGGAAACACCCAGGCAAAAGATGATCGGCATGATGTACCTTGTACTCACAGCCCTACTTGCCCTTAACGTAAGCAATGCGGTGCTTGAAAAATTTGCTCTCATTGATGACACGCTGGTTCAAATGATTGGTGAGACGGATGCTTCCAATGATAAAAAGCTAAACGATATTTTGGGAGCCAATAAAGATGAAAGGGCAGAGGCCGCTAAGGAAAAGGCCAAACAGGTTAGGGATTTAACCAAAAAAGTTCTCGTTTACCTTGATGGGCTTAAAAAACAGATGGCAACGGAGCCTGATGGGGCAGCCATTGAAGGTGAAGAATTAGTGTTGAACACCAATAGGTCGGAGGAATTGATGTTGGATCATAATAAACCCGAAGTTGGTATTGAATATGAAAAGGAGCTTACCGATTATGTTAATAATCTTAACAAATTAATGGAGATGAAGACGCCTTTTCATAAGTTGACAAAGAAGGCTGAGGATTATGACGAATTTAAGAATAACACCAACCAATTAGATAAAACATTTCTTCAATTTTCATTTGAATTAACTCCCACCATGGCAGCAATCGCCACAGTAAGCCAGATGCAAACTGAAATCCTTGATTATGAGAGAACGGCATTGGACACATTATTTAAAAGAGCCGATGCCTCTACTATTAAATTCACCAGTGTAATACCGATGGTGCGTGCTGCATCTAATACTTTAGTTGCAGGTCAGGATTATACTGCGGACATGTTCATTGCGGCAGCTTCGGATGAAGACCCTGAAATGTTTTTGAATGATCGCCCGGTAGCTGTTGAGAAAGACGCTGTCACCGGTATAAAAATGGGTAAGATTAAATTCAGGACTTCAGCGGGCAACTATGATAAAAACGGTCTTGCCGATGGCCAGTTCAAAATTAAGATCAACGTGAAGGGCAAGCCTTATGAGGAGGTTATCAAATATAAAATTGCCAAGCCTGTTGCCAAGTTTGAGTCAGAGAGTGCAAGTACTCTCTATTTGGATTGCGGAAATGAAACAACAGTAAGCGTACAGGGATTAGCAGAATCTTCCGGTATCTCGCTAAGTGTGCCTGCCGATCAGGGAAAAGTAGTTCCTCAAGGCCCGGGAAAATTTGTGCTCATTCCAACAAGGCCACAGATGGATGTTAAGGTCACTGTTAATGGATCGCCTATTGATGTTAAGCAGTTTAAGGCCAAGCAGGTGCCAAGCCCTGTAGGAAAATTAATGGTAGGCAACAACGAGTATGATGTAAAGAGAGGCATCCCTCCTGGAACCAGTGTTGTTCGCTATGTGCCGGATATTACAGACGAAACGTTCAAGCGAAATAATTCCAAGGATGCAGGATACAGAATTGTTAAGATGACCCTTCAAATCACAGGTAAGACTCCACTTGAACTTACCTCAGGTGCTATTGAATTGAGCAGATATGGATTGCGGCCTGGTGATAGTTTTTCGCTCTTCAATGTGCAGGTTGTGCGTTCCACCTGGGATCCAGGAGATGCTGACAATAAACCAGTGAACGCGAAGTTGGAAGGTGTATATGTAATGGGAAAATAATAGATTATCATGAGATATTTAAGTTTGGTTCTTTTGTTTATAGGCTTTTGTACAGGTGCTCAGGCACAGTTGGACACCATATATAATTTGAACTCTGTTGAGCGCATACCCTACTATGAACAGCTATACCGCTACAAAGTATGGAGGGTAGTTGACTTGAACGAAAAGCAAAATCAGGGCTTTAAATCGGCTCAATCGGACATAGCAAATTTTTTATTGAAGAGCATTAAGAGTGGGGCAATCACTGCATACAACGATTCATTGACCACGGCACTAAAACCGGAGGTGATCTTGGTTTCAAATCAAGCCGTAAACGAACCTGATTTTGACCCTAAGAAAAGATACCAGACTACTGAAACCGCCTTTTATAAGGGAAGGAATTATCAATCTTCTAGGAATGACAATTTGGGCAATTTACCATCCGATGCTTCTTGGTGGGAATTGACAGGTAATCAAACGGATTTTTTTACAAAGGACAATATTGTGGCGATCCAAATAATTGAGGATGTGATTTTTGACAAGAGGAGGTCCCGCATGTACTACGATATCCAATCGATAGGTCTTCTTGCTCAAAAGTCTGGTTCAACAGATATTAACCCAATTGCTTTTATTCAGTATCGTGACTTCTATGATTTGGTTGAAAAAACCGCTCATAGTAAGGTCATGAAAGACCGTGACGTAGTTATGTGGAGAAACCGATATAACCCATCCGAGAACAGAACATTTAATGATGCATTCAAATTGCGACTTTTCCATGGAGTAATTGAAAAAGTTGAAAATCCACAAGACCGTTCCATTCAACAAATTTATGAATTGAATGGAAGAACGTATGGTGAATCTATTTTCGCCCGCTGGGAGGAAGAAATGAAGATGATGGAGAAGGAGCACAACCTCTGGGAATATTGAAATCCAAAAATTTTAACGTAAGGCCTCAGTTGAGGCCTTTTTTTATTAAAGAGCAACTATGGTTTTGATCAGAGATGGTAAAAGGGAAGACCTGCCCCGCGCATTGGAGTTGATCAGGGAACTTGCGGAATTTGAAAAGGCGTTGCGCGAAGTCACTAATACAAAGTTAATGATGGAAGAAGATGGGTTTGGCCCCAGCCCGGTCTTTGGTTTTTTTGTCGCTGAAGAGGGTGAACGGATTCATGGCATCTCTTTGTATTATTATCGTTACTCAACCTGGAAGGGCAAGCGTTTGTATTTAGAAGACATTGTTGTTACCCAGGACCAGCGTGGCAGAGGAATTGGTCAATTGCTTTTTGAAGCTACCATGAAAAAAGTAATTGACGAAAACTGTACAGGCATGATGTGGCAGGTATTGGATTGGAACGAGGTCGCCATCGGGTTTTATAAACGATACAATACCCGGTTTGACAAAGAGTGGGTCAACTGTCATCTTGAAGCCGGCCAGATCAAATCTTTTTTGCGAAAAACCTAAACTTCATCCAGAAGCGTGTTGAACGCCACGTGCCTGTCCTTGAATTTTATCCGGTGCAGTTCAGTTAGTTTTGGAGCAAATTCATTTAGGTACTTCAGCACGTTTTCAATGTTCTCGGAGAAGCATTGCACACTGTACGACACCGAGGTTTCGTCATCGTGTGTGAGCACTTTGTAAATTTTGTATTCGGTGAACAAGCCAGTCTCCATCAACGTGGATAAGTATTGAGCCTTCATCCAACTTATCCATTCGTTCTCAATACTTTTATCTATGCCGAAGGTGACGTTATATAAAAGCATTTTTTTAAAATTGGTCGGGTGTGGTCACGTAGTCTTCTAAGTAACTAAATTCTTTTGATAAGGAACCTTTGTCGGCAACAGTTCCCCGCTTGATCACTCCCTCTTTGTCAGAAACCAAAAGCGGCTTTAGGATCCGATCGAACAAGTCACGACCAAATTCTTCGGAGGCACTTCGCGGAAGCTCGCAGGGAAGATTATCAACCGCCATGGTGGTGATATTGGATTCATTGGTAAAGGCCGGCAATACCGCATCGGTGACAGGATCATAATCATACAACGGATCGGGGATAGTACTGGCGCGTTTGGTGCTGGGCACCGATCCATTTATATCGCAGGTGATGTCTGCAATAACTTTGATTTTAAAATCAGGCGATTTCATTTCTTCTTTGGTGAAAAGCAACGGTGCTTTTGGATTCCAGTATGCACCTGCAAGCAACAGATGGCCAGCCTTTGCAAGAGGAGAAAACGCAGATATATATTTTTCCGGATGCTTGTGGAATTCATCGCGGTTAAAATTTCCACCATCAATTTTTGTGTGGTAATCGGCACTGCTTAGCTGAACATAAACTGGCTCATTGAAATCTTTGGCAAGAAAATCTGAAGGGCTCACTTTTCTTATCCCCACCGTGTCCAATGTTTCCATCGCTCCCTTAGCCACCCTGCCCGCCCCGGTAAGAATAATCTTGATAGGAGGGAGCTTCACATTTCTCAGTTCAAGCTTGAGGTCATTGATATCAAAGCATTCGAACGCCCTGCGCACATCAAACAGATGATAACGCTTTCCATAGGACCACAATCCGTTGTAAGCTCCCACAATTCCAGCAAACCTGCCGAAGGCAACCAATCGGTTCCCCTGAGTATCTTTTAAAGCTTCGTAATCAATTAGCCGGATATTTTTTTTGAGAATGGTCTGAAGAAGTTTTCGGTTGTAAGGCTGCTTTTTGATCGTGTGAGAAAAAAACAAATAGGTTTTGTTTTCCAACAAGTTGGGGATGGGAACTTCTTTGATCCCCAGTAGGATATCGCAGTCGCTCACATCGGCAACTACTTCGATTTTTAAATCCCTGAATTCTGAATCGGTGAAACACCGGTGTGGACTCTCCTGTACAACCACCAATACTTTTTGGAACCGTTGTTGTATTTCTTCCACCTGCTTAGGTGTGAAAGCCACTCGCTTATCAGGCGGATTTTTCCCTTCGCGCAACAATCCTATTTTTATCACGAGGCAATTAGATTAGATTCGAAGGTAGGGAGTTTGATCTTTTGTCCCAAAAACCTATAAGGTTTTAAAAACTTATAGGTTTGAATTACTCTAAGAAATTGCCGAGGAGCGAACTCCCTTCTTTGCCACGATTGGCTCCATAAGGAGAAAGTGCCTGCACCAATTTTCGTATAGGCATGGATTGCAACCACACCTTGCCGCTCCCCTTAAGGGTAGCCCTCACCACCAAATACCATCGACCGCAA
>JANOQB010000647.1:0-4930 GCA_031422215.1 Cytophagales bacterium
ATTGTTTTTGAGTTTGTTTTTGAGTTTGGAAATAGAAGTAAGAATTTAGAAGTCAGAAGTCAGAATATAGTAGTTAGGAGTTAGTATTTAGGAGGATTTTGTTCCGATAGCTATCGGGATTGAGTTTGAAGTTGTATTTGAATTTGAATTTTTTCCGAGCTTGAATTTAGAAGTCTGAATAGCATCTACTGCAATCCCTTCATCACCATCTCCACATTTTTTCTAAAGAAGAATTTTAGCTGATCCAATTGCACCAAGTGGGCGGTGAGTACGGAGCCATAAAACACGGTGACAAACAAATTGGCAAAGTCGCGGGTAGATCCCGACCGGGTGATCTCTTTCTTGAAGATCGCCTCCAAACAAAAATTTTCGAACATCTGATCAACGGAAAGTATTTCGATCTGCAAAATATCTTTATGATCAGGAAACAAGAATTTCTTTTCCTCCGGTTTTAATGGGAACGGCTTGGGTGCCCTTCGCAAATCAGCGAGATAACCAATCAGGCTCAAAATGATTCCGGGGCGCATTTCGCATTCTTCGCTCAACTTATCAAATAGAAAATGTATTCCCGCTATGCCCTCCCTCGGCTTGATGCGCAACTCTACCGTGCGCTTCAGGCACCATACACGAAAATAATAAAGAAGTATGTCTTCCTTACGCGGAAAGTATTTGAATAGTGTGACTTTCGAGATTTTTACCTTGGCACAAATTTCCTCTACATGCAAGGCATCAAAAGATTTTTTACCGGTAAGCTGGATGGTGTGGTCCAGTATGCTCAATTTCAGACGGGCGGATTTTTCTTTTCGTAGGCTCATGGATTTCTTCGTGCGGAAGTAATACATTTAGGCTCATATAACCAAAGTCAAACCTTATGAATCGTTGTTTTATTCTATTGTTGGCAACCTTCCTCTTCGCTTGCCAAACTGAAAAGAAAGAAACCATCACCGGCCTTGTTGCCGACTCTGCCATGGTGGTGTCGGCCCATCCCCTTGCCTCCTCTGTTGGTAAAAATATAATGCATCAAGGTGGCAACGCCATTGACGCTGCTGTTGCCACACAATTTGCGTTGGCCGTTGTCTATCCCGTGGCGGGCAACTTAGGAGGTGGTGGCTTTATGGTGGTGCGCATGAGCGATGGAAAATCAGAAACCCTCGACTATCGTGAAGTGGCACCGGCAGCCGCACACCCCGATATGTATTTGGGCGAAACAAAAGAAGTTATTGCGGGCCTGAGCCAGCGCGGTCATTTGGCTACTGGGGTGCCCGGCACCGTGGCGGGCCTTGCCGAGTCGCATAAAAAATATGGCAGCCTTCCGTGGGCAGCGTTGGTGCAACCAGCCATTGACTTGGCGTTGAACGGCTTTACACTCACAGAAAAAGAAGCCGAAAATCTTAATTCGGTGCAAGAGGATTTGCGCAAGTACAACACGGTTGCACCAGAAAATTTATTGAACGATGAGTGGAAAGAAGGAGACTCAATCCGATACACCGATCTGGGGCACACATTGGAACGCATCCGCGATCATGGGGCGGCCGGTTTCTACGAGGGAAAAACTGCCGATGATATAGTAGAGGAAATGAAACGCGGCAAAGGCATTATCACACACCAGGACTTAAAAGGTTACACGGCCACCTGGCGCACACCGCTCACCTCCCGCTATAAAGAATACAACATCATATCCATGCCGCCTCCATCCAGTGGTGGTGTTGCACTCATTCAATTGCTAAAGACAGTGGAAAAATATCAATTGAAAGAGTGGGGATGGAATTCGGTGAGAACAGCACACTTGATGACCGAAGCAGAAAGGCGCGCTTATGCCGACCGTTCCGTGTATCTCGGTGACCCGGATTTTGTAAAAGTGCCCGTGGAAGAATTGACAAGCGACACTTATCTGCAACAGCGGATGGAAACTTTTAATGAGGACAAAGCCACACCAAGCCAGGAAGTAAAAGAAGGCATGCTTGCAATGAAAGAGTCAGAGCAAACAACTCACCTCTCCATTATTGATGCAAAAGGAAATGCTGTGGCCGTTACCACAACGCTCAATGGTGGTCATGGTTCGGCTGTGGTGGTTGGTGGCTCCGGCTTTTTGTTGAACAACGAAATGGACGACTTCAGCGCCAAGCCTGGCGTGGCCAATATGTATGGTGCTATTGGCGGAGAAGCAAACAAAATACTGCCCGGTAAACGGATGCTGAGTTCCATGACACCGACTATCGTAGAAAAGAATGGCCAACTCTTTATGGTAGTGGGCACACCAGGCGGCACCACGATAATCACTTCTGTATTTCAAACTATACTAAATGTGGTAGAACACGGCATGACCATGCAGGAAGCGGTGTCGGCCAAGCGCATGCACAGCCAGTGGGCACCGGACAAAATTTTTATCGAGCGAGGATCACTTACAAAAGACGATAGCATAAAGATGGCGAGCATGGGCCACTCATTCAGCATGCGTGGCGGCATAGGCCGTGTTGATGCAATCCTAAAAAGGGCCGATGGAAAATTAGAAGGTGGAGCCGACCCTCGTGGTGATGATAAGGCCGAGGGGTTTTAAGTGATCAAATTGCAATGGTGAAGATATTTTTTAGGCTCGTTAATGTATAGCGTGTCAGCCGCAAAGGCTGTAGCAGTAAGATAAACTGTAAGGGCTTTAGCTCATGCACGCCTCCTTCAATTACCAATAGATATTACAGATCGTCCCTCTTTGAGTTTTCTCATTTCAAAAAACTCCGCTTCCCTTGGCGAACAAATTTCTTTTACATCTTCAGGCACGAACATGGGAAGACCAACAAAAGCTATTTGAAGTTTTAAAAGTGTGGGTACAGATTTGATATTTGAATTTCCGACACAATACTTACACAGTTCTTACTCGTCTGATAAAACCAATTCAATGCCTAGGATAAAGTTCATCAATTGGCAACAAGAGCCAGTCAACGGTAAATCCCAGTGAAACGATAAATAGGCCGTTCATAAAATTGGACTTTCACTAAAAAAAATCCTTTATATTTTTAACAACACTAAAACTCAAAATATGAAAAATTTTTACAGTAGATTGTTCATCCCTGCTGTTTTCCTTATTATTTCAATTTCGGGGGCTTGGGCTCAGGAGAAATTGATTTCAGGAACAGTTAAGGATGAAAGCGGTGGTTCAATGCCTGGCGTAAACATCATTATTAAAGGAACTGCTACCGGTGCAGCAACTGATGCAGATGGAAAATTCACTGTTTCAGTTTCGAGTAATGATGCCGTCTTGATCTTTTCGTTTGTAGGGTACACCACTCAAGAAGTAAGGGTCGGTGCTTTATCAACGATTGATGTTTCCTTAGTTCCTGACGCTATTTCTTTGCAGGAAGTGGTGGTGATGGGCTATGGGGAGCAAAAGAAAACTTCCATTACGGGTTCGGTAACTACCGTTAAAGCAGATGCCATCAGGCAATCTCCCGTAGCCAATCTTTCCAATGCCCTTGTAGGGCGTATGCCTGGAATTGTTTTTGTTAATCGTTCCGGTGAGCCTGGTAATGATGGTTCTTTAATCCGTGTACGGGGTTCAAATACAATTGGTAATACTGGTGCCTTAATTGTCATTGATGGAATCGCCAACAGGAGCGGTGGTTTGGATAGGATTAACCCTGCCGATGTGGAGAGCATTACTGTTTTGAAGGATGCCTCGGCCGCCATCTATGGTGCTCAAGCAGCCAATGGCGTAATCCTGGTTACTACCAAAAGAGGAAAGACCGGAAAACCGGAATTAAGTTTAAATTACAATATGGGGCTAAACCAACCCGCTCGCCTTCCTAAAGTAGGCGATGCCGTTACTTATGCTACCATGCTGAATGAAATTGATGAGTACAGGGGCAGGGCACCTCGTTACAGTGCAACAGATTTTCAAAAATTCGCCAGCGGTTCAGATCCTTGGACACACCCCAACACCGATTGGTATGGTGCAGTGATTAAGCCTTCATCGTTCCAGGATAATTTGAACCTATCCCTTTCTGGCGGAAATGCTGATGGGGTGAGTTATTACGTCTCATTGGGCAGCTTAACAGAAGATGGAGTTTATAAGAACAGCGGCACCAAGTACAAGCAGTATAATTTCCGCGCGAATGTTGATGCCAAAGTGACCAAGTACTTTAAAATAGGTTTTGATGTAGCAGGCAGACAAGAAAACAGGAATTACCCAACACGCTCTGCCGGCACTATTTTTAGGATGTTGATGAGGGGCAAACCCAACCTGCCTGCCTATTGGCCCAACGGCTTGCCAGGTCCAGACATTGAGAATGGTGACAACCCAGTGGTGACCAGTACAACACAAACAGGCTCGGTGGTGGACAATAATTATGTATTTCAAAGTAATATCCGGGGCGTTCTCGAAATTCCGTGGGTAAAAGGGTTAAGCCTGACCATGAATGCTGCCTTTGATGAGTCCTTCAGGCCAGTAAAATCGTTTGCCACTCCATGGTACTTATATACTTGGGATTATGCCACATACGTAAATGGCGAACCACTCTTGGCTAAATCATTACGAGGCCTTAGTGCCCCACAGTTAACAGAGTCTTTTACGAAATATCATGGATCTACCCAAAATGCCCGGTTTGATTATACAAAACAGTTTGGCATCCACTCCATTGGTATAATGGTTGGTGCGGAAAAGCAGGTTATTAAGGAGAATTTCTTTACAGCTTTTCGTAATTCCTACCTCTCAGCCGCAGTTCCCCAATTGTCAGCAGGTGGTGACAACTTGAACAAAAACAATAGTGGAGGTGCATTCGAAACTGCCCGCATGAACTATTTCGGGCGCCTCAACTACAACATGAGTGAAAAATACTTAGTTGAAATGGTTTGGCGTTATGATGCTTCATACCTCTTCCCTGAGGACTCCCGTTGGGGATTTTTCCCCGGTGTTTCTGCCGGTTGGGTCATGTCTGAG
>JANOQB010000648.1:0-2826 GCA_031422215.1 Cytophagales bacterium
ATTTGAATTGTGATTTTTGCGGAGATAATCAAATTGCAAAACCAAAACCAAAACCAAAACCAAAACCAAAATCAAATTCAAACCCAATACCCAATACCCAAATTCATACCAAATTCCTAATACCATGGAGAAAAAAAAGTATCCCACCATTATGCTCATTGATGATAATGAGATCGACAACCTGATCAATCAAAAAATGATAGAGGCAGCGGCCATATCAGAAAGAATATACACCAATACCGGAGCAAAGAGCGGCCTTGAGTTTTTACGCAACATTGAAAAAACAGGCATGGCGGATAAAATTTTGCCAGACCTTATTTTCTTGGATATCGACATGCCCCTGTTGGATGGCTTTCAATTTCTCGATGAATTTGAAAAGCTGAGTCAGATGATCAAAAAGACGTGCCAAGTAATTATGCTCACCTCTTCCACAAACCCGCAGGATTATAACCTTTCAAAAAAATATCCCATCATTAAAATGTACCTAAGCAAACCCCTGTCGCTTGAGTCCATCCATGAAATCAATGTGTAGATAAGAAGTTAGAAGTCAGAATAATTCAGAATGTAGAAAGGTTGATCACCTTATCGGGGAACAACAATTGCGCTTAAGTCTTCAATAAATTTGTTATCCATCTTTATTAGGTGAGTAGGGGCGAAATAACTCACCTTTTCTCCCTTGAATATTTTGACCACGGAAGTTATTTTTTTTGCCTTGTTGGTTTTTACTTCCGTCTTGGCGGTCATCAGTATTTTCAAAAACTGAGTAACGTTTTGGCAATTTTCCTCGCCCTGTGCCCGCACCTGCCGTTGCACACTGCTGTATTGCTGGTTAAAAAGTTCAAAATCCTTGAGCAGGTAATATTGAAGGGTCAAAATTCCTTTCAGTTCCAACAATACAAGGGGATATTTTTTTAGGTTCACATCTGCCAACATTCCGGTAAGCATTTTTACTGAATCTGAAAACCGTTGTGCATAATATAATCCCAATGCTTTGTAGGTTGTGTAAACCGTATGATGGGGCACATCTTGAAGGTCTGGCTCTATATCAGAAAACAAACTTTCATTTTCGGCAGCCATATCCTTTTCTGTTCCCAGCCTAAAATGCCGGTTTAACTTGGTGATCAGGAAGTGGGAAGAAAACGTGTAGGTCGGATAATTGACAATCAGTGTGGCAACGGCATCGTTCACCTCTTCAAAATTTTTCTCCACCTCTCTAAACAGTCCATAGTGATTGTAATACTCTGCCTTTAAAAATTCAAAAAGAAGATTGAGGTGATAATAAAGCGGATCGAGATGATAGGTATCAAATATTTTTTGCACTTGTGTAAAAATGTCGTCAATGGATTCTCCTCCCTTGCCCCGAAAATCATCTTCCGGTTCAACAAACAACCGGTGAAAAATCAACATACAACTTTGAAAAACGTAGAGCCTGTGGGATTGGTATAGTTTCGCTGTGTTTTCCATTTCATTCAAGATGTGTACAAGGCCTGCCCTCTCGATGGCATCGTTGGTAAAGTAAAAGATGCCATATTTTTTGAAATAACCCATCAACAAATCCTCAGCTTTATCCACGGCAAGCATGTAGGCCACATGGCGGTTGTACAGTTGTGAATAGAGAAAATAATCGGGGGAGTTGACATGGAATTTTTTTAACGACTTATAGATTACCGTAAGTTCGCTGGACAGGTCGTAATCGATAAGTTCTTTCTCAAGTTTTCGCAATGTGGCAAGGCATATTACCCTTTTCTTGGTGAACAGCACTTCGTTGAGGTTGGCCACCTTTCTTAAAATATCCGTGCGGGGGCTTTCCATTTGTTGAACCAAGTGCTCCTCGATGCGGGCATTCAACCGCGAACGCATGGTATAGTAAGCATTGGTCGATGCCTCCAGCTCGGCCATAACCTTGCTGTCCGACAATTGCCTTTCGCGCAACGCTTTTAGCAGGTAAGCACCCTTTTCGGCATTGCTCTCCAACAAAGAATCATAAATCTGTTTGTAATCTTTTTCTGAGAGTTGTTTGACAATATTTTTTAGTTTGGCCATTGATTAAAGCTATATTAACACCGCAAAAGTTACAAAATTAAATCACATAGGGCAACCACGAGTTACTCATAATCCATCGACAATTTTCAAGTTAAGTGTTTTCAACTTGTCAATCTTCCAAGGCTACCATGAAAGTTTTAGGCTGCAACTTTTTCTCACCGGAGTTTTTCTGCAACTTTATTTATGGATGTACCTATTCCAACTCTGCACTTGTTCCTTCCGATCGATCAAAAACTGATCGGGCTTCTTAAATCGCTTTCACCTGATGACTGGAAAAAACCAACGGTGGCAAAGTTATGGACGGTGAAAGATGTGGCCGCCCATCTATTGGATGGAAACTTACGCACCCTCGCCATATCTCAAAATTACATGAGTGATCCACCTTCCGAAATTCATTCCTACAGTAATTTGGTTGAGTACTTAAACCGACTCAATGCCGATTGGGTGAAAGCCATGAAGCGGGTAAGTCCCCACACGCTCATCGAACTTTTAGAATCAACTCAACAAAGTGTTATTGACTATTATCATTCGCTTGACCCCTGGGCACCTGCCCGGTTTGCGGTGTCGTGGGCAGGCGAACGGGAGTCTAAAAATTGGTTTCACATGGCCAGGGAATATTCAGAACGGTGGCACCATCAACAACAAATACGCGAAGCTGTTGGCCAAGATGGCATTATGGAAAAGAATTTTTTTTTTCCTCTTGTTCAAACCTTTATGATGGCATTGCCACACACATACCGAAATGTTGCCGCACCGGATGGGTCAATCATCGGGGTGAAGGTT
>JANOQB010000649.1:0-9450 GCA_031422215.1 Cytophagales bacterium
AACCGCCAATCTCTCCAACAGTTTTTATTGGGGATCAATCAATGCAACCAACACACCGCTCCCCATCAGCCTGCTTTCATTCAATGGCCGTCAGGTGCTGAAACAAGTTAAATTAGATTGGGCCACCACCTCAGAATTAAATTTTGATTTCTTTGAAATTGAAAAATCGACTGATAGTAAAAATTTCAACAGCATCGCAACGGTAAAAGGCAACGGCACCACCAACATCCGCCACGATTATTCCTTTACGGATGAAAAACCTTTGATCGGAAAAAATTATTACCGCCTCAAGTCTGTGGATTTTGACGGCTACACCGAATATTTTAAAATTGTGATGGTTGACTTTGACGGTAAAAAGGATTTCTCTGTCAATCCCAACCCATCGGACGGGATAGCATTGAACATTGAGACCAACTTCACCCCGCTAAACAAAGGCTTTGTTGTGGTTTATAATGCGGTGGGCGCTGTGGTTGCGCGCTTTGAAGTTTCTGGCAGTACCTCCTTGCTTACCATGCCTATGAAGTTGGAGTCTGGTGTGTATTTCGCAAAATATATTTCTAGCGACTTTACTTCTACTAGCCGGGTATTGGTGAAGTGAGTTTAGGAGATCGCGGCTCAAAGCCTGCCTGCTCTTACTTCGGCAAAGGCAAGGCAGCTATAAAGACGGAATTTTTAGTCAGCCCCAGAAGACTAATCATTAGAATTCAATCATCACTTGCCCCTTCTCCACACTATCGCCCTTCTTCACTTTCACATTTTTTATGGTTCCCTCTCCAGGTGACTTTATGATATTTTCCATTTTCATAGCTTCAAGTATGAGGAGTGGTTCACCTTGCTTCACCACATCTCCTGATTTTATTTTTAAATCAATGATCAAACCAGGCATGGGCGCTTTGATCGAGTTCACTTTGTTAGCGGCATTCTTGTTCATGCCCATCTTTTCCAGGAGCAAATCAAATTTATTTTTCAGTTCAACAGAATAATTTTTTCCGTTGATTTTTATAAGTATCGTTTTGGTGGCGATGTCTGACTCAACAATTTCTGCACGATAACTTTTGTTTTTATAGAGGATATGAAAATAATCCTCGCTCACACCATGGATATCCCATTCAAAATCTTTTCCATTTACCAAGATAGATTGACCAGTTTGATCAATCTCAAAAACTTTGTTGTTTACAGTTGCCTTATACATGAAGTAAAAATAGAAACTATGTGATGATTCCATAGTATATAGTTGAGCATTATTCTTTTGTTGTTGAATAGCCTTCTACTTTTATGAAACACATAGACATAGTTACATAGACTTTCACGTAGGCGTTGGGCTTATTTTCTATGTGCCTGCCTGTCCGGTAGGCAGGTGCATTTTCTATGTTTCTATGTGGTTCATAATTTTGCTTGGTCTGGAGCGCAGTCCATTTCTATAAAAAGGGTAGAACTATTTGTTACTGTTCCTTGCTTTTTTTCTTGCAATGAATGCTTAAAAAATTACCATACCTTTGCGTTGCCTTGAACAATCGAGGAAGGGGTGCCTATCTATCCGCCATAACTTTTAGCGAAGGCGGGAAAAACAATAGGGCTGAGATCATACCCATAGAACCTGATGCCGATAATGCGGACGAAGGGAGGCAGAAAAAACACGTAAGTAAGGTACATTCCCCGGTGTGCCTGCGGGTTTTAAAAAAATTAATCATGTTAAAAGTTTGTTTGGCGACAGCCATTGTAGCTTGCTCGCTTGCTGTACACGCACAGTATGCCGTTCGCGGCTCTGTAAAAGAAAGTAAGAGTAAAGGACCTTTATCGGGTGCAACCATAGCGTTGAAAGAAATAAAAGAGTATGCAGTAACCAACGAGCGTGGTGATTTTGAAATCAGAAAATTGGCACCTGGTAATTATCATGCGGAAGTGCGCTTTCTGGGTTTTAAAACTTTAGAAACACAGTTTGTTGTTCCCAGCGAATCGCCTATTTCTATTTTGTTGGAGGAAGATGTGACAATGACCGATCAGGTGATTGTGCTGGCTACACGGGTAAACGAAAAAACACCCACCACCTTCACCACGATAAATAAAATCGCTCTGCAAAAACAAAACTTTGGCCACGACTTGCCCTTGCTGCTCAACTGGACACCTTCGCTCGTCACTACGTCCGATGCCGGTGCCGGAGTAGGCTACACAGGCCTTCGCATACGTGGAAGCGATGCCACACGCATCAATGTTACCATCAACGGCATTCCGGTAAACGATAGCGAAAGCCAAGGTGTGTTTTGGGTGAACACGCCCGACCTTGCTACATCAACACAAAGTGTGCAAGTGCAACGTGGCGTGGGCACGTCCACCAACGGAGCAGGTGCTTTTGGTGCGAGCGTAAACCTTCAAACCAACACACGCCATGATCAGGCTTATGCCGATGTGATCAACTCGGTTGGTTCGTTCAATACACGCAGGCACACGGTGGCATTTGGCACCGGGCTCATCAATCAAAAATTTGTTTTTGATGCGAGGCTGTCTCAAATCGCTTCCGATGGATACATCGACCGCGCAAGATCAGCATTGAAATCCTATTATTTGTCCGGGGGATTTTATGGCAAAAAAACCATGATCAAAGCGATTGTGTTTGGTGGAAAGGAAATTACCTATCAAAGTTGGAATGGTGTGCCCGAGTCGCGGTTGAACAATGATGAAGCTGCGATGCTTGAAACCGCTGCCACCGAAGGATGGAACCAACAACAAACTGCCAACTTGCTTCTTTCGGGGCGAACCTTTAATATTTATACTTACAAAAATCAGGTTGACGATTATGCGCAGGATCATTTTCAGCTTCACGCCTCGCACCGCGTTTCTGAATTTATCAACACAAATGCTGCCTTGCATTATACCTATGGCCGTGGCTTCTACGAAGAGTTTCGCACCGATGATGATTTTGAAAGGTACGGACTTGGCAATGTGGTTATTGGAAACGAAACCATATCATCTACCGATTTGATAAGAAGAAGATGGCTCGATAATGATTTTTACGGGGCAACCTATTCCATCAATTATGAGAAAGAAAAACTGAATTCGGTATTGGGCGGGGCGTGGAATCATTATGATGGCGATCACTTTGGTGAGATTGCGTGGGCGCAGATAAGCGCGGTGCCCAAAAATTATCATTATTATTTCAACAATGGGAAGAAAAATGATTTTACCATTTACTGGAAAAACAATTATCAGATCACAAAAAAAGTAAATGCTTTTGTCGATTTGCAATACCGGGGTGTAAGCTATAAGGCTTCTGGAAAAGAAAATAAGCAATTTGATTTTATTATTGATAAGCAATTCAATTTCTTCAATCCAAAATTTGGATTTGTGTTTGATGTGTCAGCCGAACAGCAGGGCTACGCAAGCTACAGCATTGGCAACCGCGAGCCCGTGCGCGATGATTTCATTGATGCCATCATAGGGTTTGTGCCGAAACATGAGACCTTGCGAAACATAGAGGTGGGCTGGCGTGTGCGAAAGGAAAACGTGACGTTCACTGCCAACTACTATCTGATGGATTATAAAAACCAGCTGGTGCCCACCGGAAAAGTAAATGATGTGGGCGCTCTTATCCGCACCAATGTGGACGAGAGCTACCGCATGGGTATTGAGTTGGAGAGTTCCATAAAGTTGAACGCTAACTTTTCGTGGAATGTAAACTTTTCCTTGAGTCAAAATAAAATCAAAAATTTCAACGAGGTACTTTACGACTACGGTGCCAATTTTGATCTCTACAACGAAGTAGAAAAAAAATATAGAAACACAGACATTGCCTTTTCACCCAGCGTGGTAGCTGGTTCTGTGCTCACGTACTCACCGTTCAACGGTTTCGAACTTGGCCTGCTTTCAAAATATGTAGGCAAACAATTCTTAGATAACACGAGCAATGATAAAAGGAAAATCAGTGGATACGTTGTGCATGATGTGAGGGTATCATACCATTGGAAACCCGCCTTTATGAAAGAAATTTCCCTGAGCCTGCTGACCAATAATATTTTCGGGGCAACTTATTCTTCCAATGGATACACGTATGGGTATTTGGGTGGTGCTGCCGAATACAGACAGAATTTTTATTTTCCTCAAGCGGGAAGGAATTATATGGTGATGGTGGGGTTGAGGTTTTGAAGCGGATGCTTGATGCTGGATACTGGTTGACGTCTCAAGAATCCAGAAACAAGCATCCAGAATCCAGAAACAAGAATCCATTATCCAGCATCCAGAATCCTTATCTTTGCCTCAATGCCCACCGAAAGCCAACCCAAATTTACCGTCACTGCACTCCTCCGCCTCACCCGGTTTGGAAATCTTTTGATCATTGGCATGGCTCAATATTTTGCCGCTGTTTTTTTAATCAACAGCAAGTTGTTGCTCGATTGGAAATTGTTTGTGCTTGCTTCTTCCACCTCCATCATTGCAGGCGCAGGCTATATCATCAATGATTACTACGACATCAAGATTGATCTGATCAACAAACCAAGCCGCGTGGTGATTGGCAAAGATATTCCGCGCAGGTATGCATTGCTGTTTCACAGCGTTCTTTCATTTATTGGAGTGGCCATTGGTTTTTTGCTGGGATGGAAGATTGGGTTGATCAATATTTTTTCATCTTTTCTGCTTTGGTGGTATTCCAACAGCCTTAAGCGCCAACCGTTGATAGGAAATTTTATGGTGGCCCTGCTCACAGGTCTTTCCATCATGCTCATCAATGTGCTGTATGGCCTTAGCGATCCGTTTGTGGTTATCTATTCCTACTTTGCTTTTTTTATGACCTTGGTGCGCGAAATAATCAAAGACATGGAAGATCTGAAGGGCGACAATACGTTCGGTTGCAAAACGCTTCCAATAATCTGGGGCATCCGAAAAACGAAATGGCTTATTTATTTTTTATTGGCACTGCTTTCTGCCTTGGTGATTTTGCTCAACACCACTTATACCCAAATGCCTTTCTATTACTTTTTGTTTTTTCTTTTTGTGCCACTGGCCTTTTTCATTTTTTGGCTTGTGCCTGCCGATACCAAGCGCGATTTTTATACGCTCAGTCAGTGGTGCAAGGTGATTATGCTGTTGGGGGTGGTGAGCATGGCCTTTGTTAACTGATTTTTTTATTGATGAAAAAACCGATACAACTCGCTGTCTTTATTTCAGGCAGCGGTTCCAATGCCGAAGAAATATTCTCCTATTTCCAAATCCACCCTTCCATAAAAGTGGCCTTGGTGCTCAGCAACAATCCCGATGCGTATGGGTTGGAGCGGGCCAAAAAGTTTTCTATCCCGTCAAAAGTTTTTTCGCGTGCTCAATTCCGCGAAAGCGAAGAAGTACTGCATTGGTTGAAGGAGAAAGAAGTAACACACCTTGTGCTGGCGGGCTTTCTTTGGCTAATGCCTCAAAATTTGATCAAAGCCTTTCCTCACCGCATCATCAATATCCATCCGGCCTTGTTGCCAAAGTTTGGGGGCAAAGGCATGTATGGAATAAAAGTGCACGAGGCGGTAAAAAATTCTGGCGATGCGCAAACGGGAATCACCGTTCATGAAGTGAATGAAATTTATGATGAGGGGAAAATTTTATTCCAGGCTACGTGCATGGTGGACAAAGCGGATACCCCTCAACAGATTGCCAAAAAAGTTCAGCAGTTGGAACATGGTTTTTACCCTCGCGTAATTGAGCAGTGGGTGAGCGGACTACTCTAAAGCAGCAAAAGCCCTTACGGGGAAAGTGCCCATGCCTTTGATCTTTGGTGGCACCGCGCTAAAAGTAAACCCACGATCGGGCAATTGGTGGAGATTGCATAAATGTTCCACTATCAGGATTTCGGATTTTAATAAAACGGAATGTACGGGCCGGCTTTTTCCGCGTGTGTCATCGATGTTGTGCGAGTCGATGCCAACCAAAACCGCACCAGCATCTCGCAGATAGCTGGCCGCTTCTTCGGTAACAAAAGAATGGTTTTCAAAATAGGCATCCGTTCGCCAAAACGAACTCCAGTTGGTGTTTACCAAAACTGCTTTTCCAAGCACATTTATTTTTTCAAAAAACTTTTTCCCAACTTCAATTCCATTTCTGTAATCGGCTTGCACCACAACAGCTTCAAGGTTTGTGGTCTTCTCTAATAAAATCTCGCTCAGGTCTTTGCCATCGGCATAGCGGTGAAATGGAGAATCGAGGTATGTGCCTGTATTGGCTACCATATCAATCTTTCCAATTTGAAATTCAGTGCCAGCCTCATACAATCCGCGCGACCGCTCACGGCTCAAATAATCGCAGATGATGGGAGCAGGCAACCCTTTGAATGTGATCATGCCATGTTCTATGGTATGGCTGAGATCAATTAGCCGTTTCATTTTTTGGTGCGTTCGATCAACTGAAAATCATCGGACTTGGGGAAATCGTCAAACACATTTTGTATGAACGCATCAGGCACGGCCAACTTGCGAGCCAAAATATCCATCCACGCTCCATCCAAATTGATAATGGCTGCCAGCGTTCCGTCCGCTTTAATGAAGTGATGGCGCACGCTCCACCGCGAAAAATCGTGTGTGGCTTTGGTCACAAATAAGTCAACTGTGATGCTGTCTTCAAATTTTATTTCGCGTTTGAACACCGCCTCCTCGCGAAATAAAATCGGGCCGATGCGAAGCTCTTCAAACTTGAGGTTGGTAAGGCCATGTTGCGAGAAGCAGGCGATGCGAACCGTGGCTCCATAATCGTAATAGGCTGAATGGCGCAGGTGCCGGTTCTGATCTATGTCCGACCAACGAACTTGAATGGGGAGGTAAAATTTATCCATGTGGGAATTAGTTGACAATTGACAATTATGCAATTGACAATTATTACAATCACTTTGTCAATTGTAAATTCTTAAATTCCAATCTTCTCGCGCTTGCTCCATATTTCATCGATAGGGTCGCCTTTGCTACTCTTGCCACTGTGGCGCCAGTCGCCTCCTTCCATAAGTGAAAAATCAAAATCCAATTTCGCGCCCACACGGCTGTTGTCGCGAGAAAAGAAATCTATGGTCTCGGTATATTTTCCGTTCTCGGTAGTATAAGTGCCGCCACCGGTGCCAAAAAATTCTTTTGTTTCGTTGTTGTAGGCAATCCATTGAAAGCGCGTGCCCGATAGTATCTTCATGGTTTTGCGTGCACCGGGCGTTCTCTTTTGAATGCCGCTATCTGTCATGCGCCCGGTGATGAGCCATGCTCCCGCCAACTGGCCCGGTTTGCCCGCATCGATGCGCGCAAATTCCTGAACCGTGCTGCCTGATTTTAAAATCAGCTTATCATTTTTTAATATCATTTCCGACTTCAATTCGGTACCAATCAAGTCTGGCTTTATCGTATTGAATTCCTGGGTTTCGATAAACTGATTTTTCTCAACACGCCATTGACCGCCATAGCTGCCTGTGTAGGTTTTGTCTTTGTTGTTATAGACGCCAGCCGAAAAGAATTTTCCGGACACAATAAGTGTGACTCGATTTTCTTCCGGCCCGCTTTGCCACGCACCCGCAAGGTCGGGGGATTGGGCTGAGAGAGAAAGACTACAGAATAGGATGGAAAGTATAACGATTGGTTTCATAGAAATTTCGGTTTATAGTGTTGTACACAACAAAATACAAATATTGTCTAAAGCCTCAAAGAAATATAATTTTCAACTTTAGTGAGTGGCAAAGCATAAGCAACCTATATGAAATTTGTCCTTCCATTTTAGTTTGGGTTCCTCTTTTGGTTTGGTACTTTTTTGTCTTGACACAAAAAAGTACCCAAAAAAAGTCAATACAAAAAGAATGCTTCTTCCCGCATCACCCCCGCCTTTTTGTCGGGCCACCGCACTTAAGTTTCAAAATAAAGTATCGGTACCATATTTTGTTTTCAACTGAAGTAACCTAATAAACGTGCAGAAATTATTTTGCCACAAATAGTCATTGGTGACAATCCTCAAAGGATAACTTGTTGCTAAACTTAATAATTTACGGTGTATTCACTTCATGGAAACCATCGTCCGGATGATCGGTCCAGCTCATCGGATAATTTTTATCCAAAAATTCCAACGAATCTTCGGTAAGGTGAAGCGGTCGGAACGTATCAACCATCACGGCAAGTTCGTGTGTCTCTTTCGCACCAATACTTTTTTCTACGGTTCCGGGATGTGGCCCGTGTGGCAACCCACCGGGGTGCAACGTGAACGAACCCCGTTCAATTCCTCTGCGGCTCATAAAATTTCCTTCGGCATAATAGAGCACTTCATCGCTGTCGATGTTGCTGTGGTTGTAGGGTGCCGGTATGGCGAGCGGATGATAATCGAACAAGCGCGGCACGAACGAGCAGATCGCAAAATTGCGCGCCTGAAAAGTTTGATGTGCCGGTGGCGGCTGATGAATCCTTCCGGTGATGGGCTCAAAGTCGTGTATGGAAAAAGCGTAGGGCCAGAGAAATCCATCCCACCCGACAAGGTCAAGCGGACTGTGTTCATACACATAGTGATGCAGGTAGCTTTGCTTTTTTATCTTCACTAAAAATTCGCCTTTAGTGGTGTCGGTGATCAGTTCGTGTGGTGGCCTGATGTCGCGCTCGCAATAGGGCGAGTGCTCGCTCAGTTGACCGAGTTGATTGCGATATCGCTTCACGGTTTCCACGGGAGAGGAAGATTCGATGATCAACAACCGCAGCGGGCCTTCTTCAAATTCCAATTTATAAATCACGGTGCGCGGAATGACAATGTAATCGCCTTGCCGCAAATCCAATTTTCCAAATGGCGAAATCAAAACACCTTTGCCATCATGAACAAAAATCACCTCATCGCCTTCGGCATTTTTATAGAAGTAATCCATGTGGCGATTTGACGGTGAGCAAATGGAAATGGAGCAATCGCTGTTGGTGAGCAACACTTTGCGCGCACTGAGATAATCGGTGCCGGTAACTGTTACCTTGGAAGTATTGAGGTGGGTTTGTTTGAGATCGTATTTACCGATCGGCTTGGGGCCATACTTCACCGCCTCATTTACGGCCTTGATGCGCGTGGGCGCATGGATGTGATAGAGGTTGGAGTAGATACCCGAAAAACCTTCGGAGCTTACCAACTCTTCTTTGTATAAACTGCCGTCCGGCTGGCGGAATTGCGTGTGGCGTTTAGGCGGGATTTTTCCAAGGTGATGGTAGTACATGGGGCAATTGATTTAGTTCTACAAGGTAGGATTGGAATAGTTTGGGAGAAAACATTCCTGACGATAATGAAAATGATATTGTTATATTTTAACAAGATAATCGGTTTAAATTAGATTATCCTATAAAATTTTTACATTTACCTATGAGTTTTACTGATTTGATACGATCCTACTCCGGCCAACCATTAACCCATCAGATATTGATGTCCTTGTTAAAGGACTATAAAAGACCTAACGATAAAATACATGCCTTGCTCCAAGATGGAACGTTGGAG
>JANOQB010000650.1:0-3734 GCA_031422215.1 Cytophagales bacterium
TCTACTATTTGCGCGGGCGACCCAATCGTTAACCCAACTTTTTCATCAGAAAATAATCCGCTCCAGCGCAACCGCTTCATCTCCTCTCCATCACGGGCAATCTTAAAGTGCACAATCAATTTTTCTTCAACTGATAAGGCCTTTTTGTTGTCGAGAAAAGAATTGACAAAGCCTGCATGGGTCATTGTCTCCACACCTTCCATCGGATAGCTGTCATCACAACAGCCCAATTGCACCAACACATTCCACGCACTGCAAAATCCTTTGTTTCGAAGTGTGCCACGCAACATAGTTTTGATTTTTTTCAATCCGTAGGTTTCCATGTACTTCAAGGAATCGCGGTTGGCATAGCCTTCGTACTCGCCATAGCCCGGAACCAACACCGGAACAGTGCGCACAAAAAGTTGCTGATACGGAATAAACTTATACGTACCGTTTTGTAAAAATTTTGCTGTGCCGTGCCCTGCCATCACCACGTTACGCGGATTCCAAGTGAACTTATACCGCCACGGATTTTGAGGATCGGTGTCGGGGGCAATAAGGCCACCGGTAAATGACTCAAAAGAGGTAAGGGTTCCACCCTTGTCCTTTATCTTATCGATCACCTGCATGGCGCTCATGTGGTCGATGCCAGGGTCCAGGCCACATTCGTTGAGAAACAAAAGGCCCAGCGATTTTGCCTGTGCATCCAAGGCTTTCATTTCGTCTGATACATAACTTGCCGTGAGCAAATGTTTTTTTTCCGATAGGCAAATTTTTGCCACTACCGGGTGCAGGTGAGCCGGCAACAATGATACGACCACATCGCACGCAGCAATTGCTTTACGGCTCGGCTCAAGCTCATCTATGTTAAATTGAATTGGCTTTGCATAAGGCGATGTGCCTACACGTGCCTGGGCTGCCTGAAGGGAAATATCTCCCACGATAAGGGTCCAATTATTTGTTGGAGCCTGGCCTATCAAATAGGAGATCAAAGTAGATGATGACCGGCCAGCACCAATAACAAGTATAGGCTTTGTTTGCATAATGAAAAGAAAACCTAAATTAATGTAATTATGCTTTACTATTTCATAACCCAATTTCTCTTTGCTATCTTTCTAAAACCCTTTTGTATTTAAGGTGACGTATAGACGCCACATTTATAATTATTTAAATTCATGTTTATGAAAACCAAAGAATTTGAAACCTTCACCGACATAGAAGAACTTGATAATGAATCCAAGTATCTTGTTCACAAAGCAAAGGAAGCCGCCAACCAAGCATACGCACCATATTCAAAATTTCATGTTGGGGCGGCTTTGATCTTGGAAGATGGAACCTTGGTTACGGGTTCGAACCAGGAGAATGCATCGTATCCACTTTGCATGTGTGCCGAGCGTGTTGTGTTATATACGGCAGCCGCGCAATATCCATCAAAAAAAATCATGAAGATGGCCGTGGTTGCCCATCGGAAGAACCATAAAGAACTTTCGCCAGGAACTTCGTGCGGGGCGTGCCGCCAAGTGATGAGCGAATTTGAAGAGAGGCAAAACAAGAGCTTTGAAGTGGTGATGCTAAAATCAAAAAACGAATGGATAAAATGTTCTTCGGCCCAAAGCTTGTTACCTTTTGCTTTCAAGCGCGATAACCTTCATGAATAGCCATAAACCCTACAAAAGTTTTACCTATTCAGACAAATGTAACCTCTGATTTTAATGAAGGACTTTTGGAGGGTTGCGGATTTTGCTTAGTTTTCAAATCAATAAAAGATATACCCTTTGGAAAAATTAGAAATAGCCGGTACCGAAACAACTCCCTCCATTCTTTTTAACCCAAAAGAAAACCAATTTACAATTGAAGGCCGCTCGTTAATGGAAGATGTTAGCACATACTACAAGCCCATGCAAGATTGGTTTATAGAATATCAAAAAAAACCAAACCAGAAAACCGAATTGAACATCCGCTTGGAATATCTCAATACGGCCACCTCAAGAAAGTTTTTGGATATTTTTAATAAACTCCAGGAAATCCCAGGGTCAAAAGTGATCTGGCATTTTTTGGATGAAGATGACGACATGGAGGAGATTGGGCAAGAACTGGCTGAATTAGTCACGGTGCCTTTCGAATTAAGGGCCAATTGAAAAGAATATGGTTAGGGAAAATGTAAAGCATGTGTTTTCGTTTTGTCTACAAAGGCTTAATTTTTAAATTTGCTGCAATGGCTAATTTCAAAGGGATAATTTTTATTATTGGAAGCTTGCTTCTTTTTTTAGTCAGTTGTTCACCAGAAAAAAAAACCGAAGCTAAATCTGAAACCAAGTAATATGAAAAAAATAATTGTTATCGCACTTTTCGCTTTTGTTTTTGGTGCCGGGCCAGGCAACTTGTTTGCTCAATGCAATTCTGAAAGTTTTGCCAATGCCTGCATCCCGAAACTTTCAGGAGGGTTCCATTTTTTGAAAAGCTATAAAGTGGATGGCGTATCAAAAGATAAAGTGGAATTTAGTTATGTGTTTACGAAGGGCACCCAATATATGCTCAATGTTTGTGGTGGTGGTGGTGCCACCGATGGCATTGTGGTAAGCATTTGGGACAAGGACAGAAACAAAGTGGCCACCAGCAAAATCAATGGCCAGGTCGTTTCGGCTGTTGCTTTCCCTTGCCATGCCACGGGCATCTACTACATACAATATACGTTTGAAACACCTTCGGCCCATTGTGGCGGAGGCGCGCTGGGATTTAAAAAGGGGTAACGATTTTGATATTACTCTGTACTACGTAGGTTAGGTGACATAAAACATAAGGAATAAATGTTGCCTAAGTAATGACCGAAGTAGTAAAGGCAAGGTGGCTATTGGGAAAACCAATAGCCGTTTTTATTTACTGATCACCCAATGAAAGAGCAAGAAATTCACATTGATTACAAGGCGCGGTATTGCACGCTGGGCGATTTTAACGAAGCCACAAGAAAAATATGGTTTGTGTTGCACGGCTATGGTCAGCTTGCCCGGTTCTTCATCAGGAAATTCAAAACACTTAGCGATGAAGGCGTGTATGTAATTGCCCCCGAGGGCCTATCCAAATTCTATCTGGAAGATGTTACAACCCGGGCACAGTCTGGAAACAGCCGGGTTGGAGCCGCCTGGATGACGAGTGAAAACAGACTGGCCGATATTGAAAATTACATCCACTACCTGAACACCGTATATGAAAAAGAAGTACCGGATTCCTTTGACGGGGAGATCACTTTTCTGGGGTTCTCGCAAGGAACAGCGACAGCCACCCGATGGGCCATTGATGGGAATAAAAAATTCCATCGATTGGTACTATGGAGTGGTTTGCTGCCGCCAGACCTGGATTTTGTAAAAGCCAACGAAAACCTAAACGACAAAATAATTGTTGAAGTCTTGGGTAAGGCCGACCCGTATATAACAAGCGATCGGATGAAAGAGATGACCGCATTAAAAGCCCTGCTAAATATAAAACCTGTGCTGATAGATTTTAATGGAGGCCATGATATTGATGAAGATGTGCTGAAGGGGTTGATACCATAAGGTTATCCAATTCCTTAAATCTTAAATCATCTTCACACACCCAAATCCCCACCATCCGAAATTTCTACCAAAAGCATTTTAACTTCTTCGGCCTTGGCATGTTCTCCCATTTTTTCGAACGACATGGTTAAGTTGCGCAGCGCCCTGCGGATGATCTCCAGGTTGTTGCATGGTTCATAAAATGAAGGCTGGGGCACTAAG
>JANOQB010000651.1:0-5872 GCA_031422215.1 Cytophagales bacterium
GTCAACGAAGGTGACCGCGTAACGAAAGGACAAACGCTTGCGCAGATAGACAATACATTGATGGTGCGATCCATCGATGAACTGAAGGGCGGCCTTGAATTGGCCAACACCGTGTATGATCGCCAAAAGAATTTGTGGGATCAGAAGATTGGCACGGAAGTACAATTTCTACAAGCTAAAAACAACAAAGAAAGTTTGGAGAAGAGGCTCGCAACCATGAACGAGCAGCTCGACATGACCCGTATAAAATCACTCATCAACGGCACGGTGGATGCCGTGAATGTGAAAGTAGGCGAGAACGCTGCCCCAGGCATGCCGGCTTTTCGGGTGATCAATACCAGCAAGTTGAAAGTGATCGCCAATGTTTCTGAATCTTTTGCTAGCTCTATTAAAAAAGGGAATAAGGTGATGGTCGAAATTTCTGAGTCTGGCAAAACGATGAATGCCACCGTTTCTTTTGTGGGAAGGAACATTGATCAATTGTCGCGCACATTCCCGGTAGAAGTTACCCTTTCTGCCAACGAAGATTTGCGTCCTAACATGACGGCTGTGATCCGTGTTGTTTTCCATTCCGAACCTGCCGCCTTAACGGTGCCCGTAAATGTCGTTCAAGAGATCAACGGGGAAAAAATTGTCTATGTAGTTGAGACGGATGGCAAGCAGGCCGTTGCCCGTAAGCGCGTGGTAGAGGTTGGTGGTGTTTACAACAACCTAGCCCACATCAAGTCGGGCCTCAGCAACGGTGATAAAATTATTACGGTGGGCTATCAGGGATTGAACGATGGCGAGTTTGTGAAAATATAAAAATCAGTATATAGAAGTCAGAATTCAGAAATCAGAATAGTACGTGATTCAAAAATTCTGAATTCTAACTTCTTACTTCTAACTTCTTCTTGAATTATGAAAGACACAGAAAAAGAATTTAAACCCACCAGTTGGTCAATTGATAACAAGGTTGCCATTTATGTAGCCACTATTATTATCTGTCTGGCAGGTATGATGACCTATAATAAACTGCCAAAGGAAAATTTTCCCGAAGTGGTGTTTCCACAAATTTATGTGGCCTCCGTTTATCCGGGCACTTCGCCAACGGATGTGGAGAACTTAGTGACCAAGCCCATTGAAAAGCAGGTGAAGTCCATTGCCGGTGTAAAAAAAGTTACCAGCAATTCCGTTCAGGATTTCTCCAACGTGATTGTGGAATTTGAAACCGATGTAGAGGTAAAGGAAGCCAAGCGTGAAGTAAAAGAAGCCGTGGATCGTGCTAAAAATGAATTGCCCACCAATTTGCTGGACGATCCGCAAGTTATTGACATCGATATTTCGGCTGTGCCCATCATGAACGTAAACCTTTCGGGCGATTACGATTTGCAAACGCTGAAAAAATATGCCGAGCAGATGCAGGATAAGATCGAGTCGCTTACCGAAATACGGAGAGTGGATATTGTTGGCGCACTCGACCGCGAGATACAAATCAACTTGGATATGTTCAAGGCTTCGCTCGCAGGCGTGAGCATGGACGACATAGCTATGGCCATCGGCTCTGAAAACCGGATCGTTTCCGGTGGGCAACTTTCGGTGGATGGCATGAAGCGTTCACTGAGTGTGAATGGCGAATATGTTTCATCTGACCAGATTGCCAACACGGTGATAGGCTCCATTAAAGGAGGCAAAATTTATTTGAAGGACATTGCCGAAGTAGTCGATTCGTACAAAGAACAGGAAAGTTATGCCCGGTTGGATGAGAAAAATGTGATCACGCTAAATGTGGTGAAACGCGGAGGAGAAAACCTGATCAATGCCTCCGACCAGATCAACGAGATCGTGGCCGAGTTTGAAAAAAATATTTTGCCTCCGGGCGTGAAGATCACCATCACAGCCGATCAATCCGATAATACAAGAACCACGCTGCATGATTTGATCAACACCATCATCATCGGCTTTGTGTTAGTAACAATCATCCTCATGTTTTTCATGGGTGCCACCAACGCCATATTTGTTGGGTTGTCGGTTCCTATCTCCAGCTTTATTGCATTCTTAGTGTTTCCTTCAATAGGATTTTCTTTAAACCTGATGACGCTCTTCTCCTTCTTGCTCGCGCTGGGCATTGTGGTGGACGATGCCATTGTGGTAATAGAGAACACGCACCGTGTTTTTGATAATGGCAAAGTGCCCATTCGCAAAGCCGCCAAGATTGCAGCAGGCGAAGTGTTCATGCCCGTGTTGTCGGGCACATTAGTGGTGCTTGCACCGTTTGTTCCCCTCGCATTTTGGCCGGGCACCATTGGGGAGTTTATGTTTTTTCTCCCGGTTACGTTGATCATTGCGTTGCTGGCTTCACTCGTGGTGGCTTACATCATGAATCCGGTTTTCGCTGCCGATTTTATGAAGGCACATGATCACGACCACAAGCGCGCGAAGTTTACGAAAGGATATAAAATCACAACAGTAATTTTTATTGCGCTTGCGCTGATCTGGTACCTCACGGGTTCATACGGGCTGGGCAACTTTACGCTCTTCCTGCTTGGCATTTATTCGTTGCACCGCTTTGTGTTGGAAGAATTGATTTCCAATTTTCAACAAAAGGGATGGCCCCGCGTGCAACATGGATATAAAAATATGATAGCCTGGTGCCTGCAAGGCTGGAGGCCCGCAGGTGTGATTGGCGGAGTGGTCGTGCTGTTTATGTTTTCCATTTGGTTCACGGGTGTGCGCAAACCACCGGTGGTATTCTTCCCCATGGGAGATCCTAATTTTGTGTTTACCTACATCCGCTTGCCCATTGGCACCGACCAGCGCGTTACTGATTCGATTACGCAGGTGGTGGAAAAGCAAGTGATGGAAGTGGTGGGAAAAAATAACCCGATTGTGGAATCGATTATATCCAATGTGGCGGTCGGTGCTTCCGAAGATCCATTTGGTGGAACCAACGCCCAACCTCACCTGGGAAAAGTTTCTGTGGCGTTCGTAAATTTTGCGGAGCGCAACGGCCAATCCACGAAAGTGTATCTTGAAAAAATACGTGCATCGGTGAAAGGTGTGAAAGGGGCAGAGATTTCGGTGAACCAGGAAGCCGGTGGCCCACCAACGGGCAAACCCGTAAGCATTGAAATTTCTGCCGATGATTTTGATGTGCTGGTGGCTACGGCCAATCGTGCAAAAAAATATCTCGATTCACTGCAGGTTCCTGGCGTGGAAGAATTGAAATCTGATTTTGAAAGCAGCAAACCCGAAATCGTGATCAATATTGATCGCGAGAAAGCCAACCGCGAAGGGATTTCTACCGCACAAATTGGTGGCGTGTTGCGTGCGGCAATTTTTGGAATGGAGATTTCAAAATTCCGTGACGAGAATGATGACTATCCCATCCAACTTCGTGTGAAGGAATCGCAGCGCAACGACATCAACACGTTGATGAACTTGCCCATCACCTTCCGCGACATGACCATGGGCGGTGCCGTGCGGCAAGTGCCTCTTTCATCGCTGGCAAAAATCGAATACTCCAATTCGTATGCAGGCATCAGAAGGATTGACCAAAAGCGTGTGATCACCTTGTCATCAAACGTTACGGGCGATTTTAATCCCAACGAGGTAGTGGCCGATATCAAAGAAAGGTTGAGCTCATTTTCACTTCCCGATGGAGTGGAACTGGATATGACGGGCGAGCAGGAGCAACAAGAAGAGACAATAGAGTTCCTCGGTATTGCCGCCATGGTTGCGTTTGGGCTTATGTTCATGATCTTGGTCATACAGTTTAATTCGGTAAGCAAGCCGTTGATTATCCTAACCGAAATTTTGTTCAGCGTTATTGGCGTGTTGATTGGTTTCTCATTGTTCAAAATGGAGATATCAATCGTTATGTCGGGCGTGGGCATCATGGCCCTTGCGGGGATTGTGGTGCGCAACGGAATTTTGTTGGTGGAATTTACGGACCTGCTGATCTCGCAAGGAATGGAATTGAAAGCCGCTATCATTGAAGCATCCAAAACCAGAATGACGCCCGTGTTGTTGACAGCAATGGCAGCTACATTGGGATTGATCCCGTTGGCCGTAGGATTGAACATTGATTTTGTTACGCTGTTCACCGAGTTCAATCCACATATTTTCTTTGGTGGCGATAACGTTGCCTTCTGGGGCCCGCTGTCGTGGACCATTATTTTCGGTTTGATATTCGGAACATTCCTGACCCTCTTCCTTGTTCCTGTTCTTTATCTTGTAGTGGCGCGCATAAAAGAGCGCGTGTATAAAGTAAAAATCGCAACGGAAGAAACAGAACAGGGAGTGTTGGCTGCGCACTAAAAGAAATATGAAGGGTGAGGTGAAGAGAGTCGCTATTAACTTGATTAGATGATGAACCTGGAAGTTAAAATAAAAATTATGGACGAGAGTCACCCCTCTTCTCTGGAGAGGGGCCGGGGGTGAGGTTATGCAAGCAAGAATTATGACACTATTATTTTTCCTTATTGCTTTTCTTCTCATCGACCTCTATGTCTTTCAGGCCGTGTTGAATGTGAGCAAAAGCTGGCCTTCACCGTGGAAAGGAGTATCACGCTATGGTTTTTGGGTTCCCACCATACTTTGTGTGGCGGCCCTATGCTGGTGGACTTTTTCCGATCCATATAAAATCAGCGCAGGCATGCGCAACTGGATCCTTACGGGATTGTTTGCCACGTATTTCTCAAAACTGTTTGGCGTGGTTTTTCTATTGATCGATGATGGCCAGCGTTTGGTGCGATGGGTAGCGAGATATTTTTCAAAGCAACCGGCCAATGCTTTGCCGGGCGAAATTATTTCGCGTTCAGAATTTTTAATGAATGCCGCTCTCGTGGCAACAACCGTTCCGTTTGGTGCCATGGCGTATGGTATTATTTCGGGCGCGCATGATTATCGTGTAAAGCACATCAGTATAAAACTCCCCAATTTGCCCAAGTCATTTGATGGTGTGCGCATTGCTCAGGTTTCGGATATTCACTCGGGAAGTTTTTTCAACAAGACTGCCGTGAAGGGAGGAGTGGAGATGGTGATGAAAGAAAAACCGGACATTATTTTTTTCACAGGTGATTTGGTTAACAACGAAGCCGATGAAGTGAAGGAATACATAGATGTGTTCAATAAACTTCGCGCTCCACTCGGTGTGTTTTCGGTAACAGGCAATCACGATTATGGTGACTATAAAAACTGGGATTCGAATGAAGCCAAGCAACAAAATTTTAAAGACCTGATAGAGGCGCACCGGTTGTTGGGGTTTGATCTGTTGATGAACGAGAACCGAGTGATTGAGCAAGGTGGCGATCGCATTTCTATTCTTGGAATTGAAAACTGGGGAGGCGGCAGGTTTGCCAAGTATGGAAAATTGGATCAGGCTTATGCAGGTACAGAAGCACCAGTAAAAATTTTACTTTCACATGATCCCAGCCATTGGGATGCGCAAGTCAGGCCCAGCTACAAAGACATTGACTTGATGCTTTCGGGCCACACACATGGTTTTCAATTTGGTGTGGAGATTGGTGGTTTTAAGTGGAGCCCTTCTCAATACGCCTACAAGCAATGGGCTGGATTATATCAGGAGGACAATCAATATTTGTATGTAAACCGTGGTTTCGGTTATCTCGGTTATCCAGGTCGCGTGGGCATGCCGCCCGAGTTGACGATAATAGAATTGAAGCGTGCTTGATGCTGATTCTGGATTCTTGACATCCTGAATCGAAGCCCCTTGTCAATTGCTCCGATAACTATCGGGATTATCAACTGTCAATTTTTAATCATCGCTTTCTCCCTTCTCCTCTTTTCGTCAATCGAAAACTTTCCGGCACCAAAAATCATAAACACAACAAGCCCGGCCAAAACAATCAACGAAATTTCAAGCTCCATG
>JANOQB010000652.1:0-1524 GCA_031422215.1 Cytophagales bacterium
TGGGAAGGTGCTTCGGTATCGGCACAAAAACTTGCACTAAAAACAGGCTTGCTTAACGCAGATGGTGAAACAAAAAAAGCACCTTTGGTTTTTGATTATAATTTCACCATCAAAGACCTTAAAGGAAACAAAGTTGCTTTCGATCAATACAAAGGCAAAGTTGTTTTTATAAACCTGTGGGCCACCTGGTGTGGGCCGTGCAAAGCAGAGATGCCCGGCATTCAGGAACTTGCAGCAAGCCTGAAAGGCAAACCAATCGAATTCGTAAGGCTGTCGCTTGATAAAGATGCCATGTTGCCCAAAGTAGTTTCTTACATCGAAATAAATCAATACACGTTTCCAATGTTCATGCCGCATGAGTTTCTGCCCGATCAACTTCAGGTTGCTTCCATTCCCACAACCATTATAGTAAGCAAAGACGGAAAAATAGTAGTAAGGGAAGTAGGCGCAAAAAATTACAACAATCAAAAAATGATTGACTTTCTCACAACGCAATCATTAAAATAATTTAATCGATACAGCCATGCCATTTAATCTTCAAGATAAAGTAACCGTGATCACTGGAGGGGGCAGCGGAATTGGCAAAGCCATCGCTACACTTTTCGCGCAGCAACAAAGCAAAGTTTGCATTCTTGACCTCAACAAGGCTTCCATCGATGAAACGATAAACGGCCTTCATGGCCAGCATCTTTCGGCAACAGGATATGAATGCAATGTTGCCAATCAAAAAGAAGTCAATGGCAGGATCGATTCCATTGTCAATAAATTTGGAAAGATTGACATCTTGGTGAATTGTGCCGGTGTGGCGCACGTAGGAAAATTGGAGAACACAAGCGAGCATGACTTCAACCGTCTCTTTGAAATAAATGTGAAGGGCACATACCATGTAATGCAGGCCGCCATCGCCCAGATGAAAAAACAACAGAGCGGTGTGATCCTCAATATGGCCTCTGTAGCTGCCTTTGTTGGTATTGCCGACCGCTTCGCCTATTCGATGACGAAAGGTGCCGTGGTGAGCATGACGCTATCGGTTGCCAAAGATTATGTGAACGATGGCATCCGGTGCAACAGCATTTCGCCAGGCCGGGTGCATACTCCTTTTGTAGATGGGTTTTTGAAAACCAACTATCCCGGCAAGGAAAAAGAAATGTTCGAAAAATTATCTAAGACACAACCCATTGGGCGCATGGGCAAGCCCGAGGAGATTGCACACTTAGCACTTTATCTTTGCTCGGATGAAGCCTCGTTTGCTACCGGCACCGATTATCCGATTGACGGTGGATCGTTAAAACTAAATACATAAAATTTTTGTGCCGTGACAACTAGAAAATCTATCTCCACTTGGAACAGTGTCAATCACAAAAAATTTGAAGTGACTAATGCACAAGTTGAAGAAACAGGACGAAGACTGTCCCGATATGGAGCAGGTAAAAGTAAATTTTTTTCCTGGGAATAAATCAAAAGGGAATTACACAGTTGATGACAGATTGTACACATTTTATAAATTAAATTATACCCTATGAA
>JANOQB010000653.1:0-3684 GCA_031422215.1 Cytophagales bacterium
CCGCAGCGCATACCATCTGGGGCGTGCTTGCCGGAAAGTTACTGCTGTCACCCAAACATGAAAATGAAAAAACAAAATGGCTGTTGCTTTTTGGGGCCATTGCATTGATCCTCGGCTTCAGCATGGACTTAACGGGAATCACGCCCATCATCAAACGGATAGCCACAAGCTCATTTGTTCTTGCCTCTGGCGGATGGTGCCTGCTGGGCCTTGCATTATGTTACTGGTGGATCGACATCAAAAATCATAAAAAGAAATTACAGTTTTTCACCATCGTGGGCATGAACTCGCTGTTCATCTATATCTTTTTTGAAGTGGTGGCCAACCGATGGTTCAATGGCTACATCGGGGCAATCACCAATGGCCTTATGGGATTTGTAAACATGCCAACCGACTTTATGGTGGTGATCACGCCCTTGGTCATATTTGCATTGGAATGGAAACTTTGCCAGTTCTTATATAAGAAGGGGATTTTCTTTAAGATTTAAAAAGAAGTAACCGCTGAGTTCGCCAAGAATCGCAGAGAAAAAAATAAAAACGGAGCGAATACTCTTTGCGCCACTTTGTGAGAATTTACTTCGCGATCTTTGCGTTTAAGGCCATGTAGACACATCTAAATTTAAGACTGCAAAATCACAAACCCTTTTCAACATCGGCTTTAAATTTTTCAACATCAAGCGAAGCGATCAACTCAATAATGTTTGGAAACCATTTCTGGTGATAGCCATAGCCTCCTTGTTGCAATTCCTCGATAGCTTCTTCTTTCGTCCATCCGCCAACCACTATTCGATATACGGCAACCACAGCACCGGTCCTGTCCGAACCATGCAGGCAATGTACAAGCACCGGTTTTTCGGCTTTACGGATAATGATCATTGACCTAACTAAATCATCATACGAAATGCGCCATGTATTTATGGGCACATGATTCAGATTAAGATTTGTTGCTTTTGCTTCTCGGTTATCGTTCCGTGTGTTCCGCAGGTTGAGAATTGTCTTTATTCCAAACTCACTTAACTTTTTCATCTCCATGGAATGTGGTTGCTCAGACCGATAGAGATGTTCATCCACTTTATATAGATTGCTCAACCCTTCTACATCTGCCTTTTGCGACCAGCTTGAAGGCCGGGTATCAGAAACGATGGCGGGCGCGGAACACGATGTTAAAATAAAAATTACAAGGATCCTCATTGGTTTTTCCATCTACAAACTTTTTATGGCAAGGTAAACATATCGCAATTGATGAATCGTCCATTGAGGAGAAGATTTTGAATTTTGACCCCCGAATTAAAAATTACCATGTAAATTTGCCGTCCACTAGAAAAAACTAAACCATGTTCGATAGCTTAAGCCTCAAACTCGAAAAAGCCTTTCAAACCCTCAAAGGCCAGGGAAGGATAACCGAGATAAATATTGCCACTACCATCAAAGAAATACGCAAAGCGCTGATTGATGCGGACGTAAATTTTAAAGTTGCCAAAGAAGTAACGGACGACATAAAAGAAAAAGCCCTCGGCCAAAATGTGCTCACCTCCATATCGCCCGGCCAGCTCCTCACCAAAATAACCAACGATGAACTCACCCGCCTGATGGGTGGCGAAAGCGAAGACATTTCGTTGGAAGGAAACCCCACCGTAATTTTAATTGCCGGCTTGCAGGGTTCCGGTAAAACTACTTTTTCTGGCAAGCTCGCCAATTACTTGAAACGCCAAGGCCGCCAGGTGTTGCTTACTGCCTGCGACATATACCGCCCTGCCGCCATCGAACAATTAAAAGTGTTGGGCCAGCAAGTAGGTGTGGAAGTATATGCCGAACCAGAAAACAAAGACGCAGTAAAAATCGCCAGGGCCGCCATCGAGCACGCCAAGAAAAATAATTTCCGTGTGGTGATTGTGGACACCGCAGGCCGCCTTGCCGTGGACGAACAAATGATGAACGAAATCGCAGCGTTGAAAGAAGCACTCAAGCCCTCGGAGACGTTGTTCGTGGTGGACTCGATGACGGGCCAGGATGCAGTGAACACCGCGAAGACATTCAACGAGCGGTTGAACTTTACGGGGGTGGTGCTCACCAAATTGGATGGCGATACGCGTGGCGGTGCCGCGTTGTCTATCCGCAGGGTGGTGGAGAAGCCGATCAAGTTTATCAGTTCAGGCGAAAAGATGGAAGCCATCGACCGTTTCTATCCCGACAGGATGGCGGGCCGCATTTTGGGCATGGGCGATGTGGTGAGCTTAGTGGAAAAAGCGCAGGAGACTTTTGATGAAGACGAATCGCGCAGGCTCAATGCCAAGATGCGCAAAAACCAATTCGACTTCAACGATTTCCTTTCGCAGTTGGAGCAAATAAAAAAAATGGGAAACATGAAAGACCTGCTGGGCATGATACCCGGCATGGGCAAAGCCATGAAAGGTGTTGACGTGGACGATAATTCGTTCAAACCCATTGAGGCCATCATCCGCTCTATGACCAACGAGGAAAGATCGAACCCGGAAAAAATAAATCCAAGTCGCAAAAACAGGATTGCCAAAGGCAGCGGCACCAACGTGCAGCAGGTAAACCAACTGCTCAAACAATTTGAAGAAATGCGCAAGATGATGAAGAGCATGAACAAAATGGGAGGCGGCAAGCGGGCACTGAATGCGTTGAACCCCTTTGGGAGATAACGGAATGAAAATCCAGGTCTAAATAATTATTTTCTTCTTAGGGAATAAACTCCAAATGCAGGTTGTCTAACATACACGTGAAAACAGAATTTCCGATCCATCACTTCTCACCGTAACTCCAATTAGAATGAAACCGATGATTGCAAAATTTAGCTTCCTTATTGCCATGATCTTTTTCAGCACGTGGGTAAACGCGCAAACAAAAGATACTGCGTTGGATAAAAAAGTGGAGCAATTCTTAAATGCCCACAAGCGCGAGTGGCGCGACATGAACGTGCCTTACGAAGACGGAAAAATTTTACATGACCTGATCGTAAAAAATGGATATACATCTGCTTTGGAAATAGGAACCTCCACAGGGCATTCCACCATCTGGCTGGCCTGGGCGATGAGCAAAACAGGCGGCAAGGTGATCACACTTGAACTGAACGAACGAAGACATAAAGAAGCACTTAAGAACATTGCCGAAGCGGGCTTATCCGAATATGTAGATCCCCGCTTGGGCAACGCCCACGACCTGGTGAAGCAACTCCCCGGCCCCTTCGATTTTGTTTTCTCCGATGCCGACAAAGATTGGTATAAACAATACTTCATCGACTTGGAACAGAAACTAAAACCGGGCGCATGCTTTACCACACACAATGTGGCTGATGGCCTGGCCGATGATGACTTTATGAACTATGTGAAAAACCATTCACAATTTAGCACAACCATTGACCGCACCAGCCGTGCAGGGATTATGATCAGCTACAAAAAGAAATAATTACTGATGTTACGCATAATATGCAATTGACTAAATCCTTCTTAGTGAAACTTCGTGCCTTGGTGCCTTTGTGGCCTAATTTTCTACTCTTTCTTTTGCCACTAAGTCACAAAGACACTAAGAAATCACCAAGTTCGTAAAATCAGTAATTCATTTTTATGAGCAATGCCCACTAACCTAAAAAATCCAACCCATCTAAATGAAACTCACTGTCCGAAACACCCACCGCGACCTTGCCTATTTTTATCTTGGCTT
>JANOQB010000654.1:0-2758 GCA_031422215.1 Cytophagales bacterium
GGATATAAATTTCCGTTCCTCATATTTTCTTTCAGCCTCCACATATCGTAGTAGGTTTCCTTGCGGAAATTGGCGTCCAACAAATCATGGTTGTAAGCTCCTTCACCATGAACAATTTCTCCCAGCAATCCCTGGCGCACCAGATTGAGTGTAAGCAACTCAAAGAAATCATAGCAGCAGTTTTCAAGTATGATGCAATGCTTTCGGGTGCGCTCCGATGTTTCCACCAATTGCCAGCACTCATCCAATGTTTTGGCGGCAGGCACTTCTATGCACACATGCTTGCCGTGGTTCATGGCATAGACGGCCATCGGTGCATGAAGGCTCCAGGGCGTGGCAATATAAACCAGGTCTATGTCGGCACGGTCGCACATTTTTTTCCACTCCTCTTCCTTGCCTGTATAAACTTCGGGGCTATGGCCCGAGCCTTCCAACGATTTCTTAACGGCATTCGCTTTTTCCGGGCGGATATCGCACAACGCTTTTATGCTAACACCATCAATTTTATTCATCCTGTTAACAGCACCGGGTCCCCGGTTGCCGAGCCCAACAAAACCAATCCGCACGGTTTCCAACTTTGGCGCTGCATAGCCGCACATATTGAATTTCTGTGCGCGCGGCTGGGCCGATGACTGCGTAGGCTCACCTGCATTGGCATCCAACAATCCAACACTGGCAAAGCTCAATCCGGCAAGGCCTGATTTTTTTAGGAAGTCTCTTCTTTTTTGTGTCATATTGGTTTAAGATTAAGGTTGAGGTTGAAGTTAGTTAAAATCATTTGAGCCATTTATCAAACTCTCCAAATGCCTTACTATTTCATCTGTCGCTTAATAAAGATAAAATCTCCTCCCTCATCCCCTGCGCCTTGGATCACTCCATACAATGGATTGGTTGACGAGTTGTTAATGATGGGTTCATAGATTCGCGTAAACAACTGCCGTGCGGGTAGGTAATCATCCGTATTGCCAACCAATTTTTTTACAAACTGTTGAATAAAAATACTTTTATCCGGTACTGTACTTAAGTTGCCACTTGTCATGGCAGTGCGACTAGTTTCACGATACATTTCAGCAATACGCACCAAAGTCTCACCGCTCACGCTTCTGCTCTTGAAAATGCTTCCGCCAAAGCAAGCGTCAGTAATGAGTAACGTATGCTTTGATCGAATTACGTTGGAACTGAAGTAGTCTTTGATTTGACTATTGGCAATCCAATGGCTTTTGCTTTCTAGGCTGGCATCGGAAGGAAGCCAGTAGCCAAGGTCCTTCTGTTTGTCCCAAACACCATGCCCCGCATAGAAGACAAGCACGTTATCCTTTTCTGAAGTCTCGTTTGAAAGTTTTTCAAAGGCGTCTATGATTTGCTGTCGGGTTGGGTCCTTGAGAAGGATTACATCTTCTGCCTCAAATGTATAATGCTTGATTAGCGAGTCATACACTTTCTGTGCGTCAATGACTGGGTGATCAAGTGAGGGTAAACCCGGACCTTCAAACTCATATTTGGACACACCCATGATTAGTGCCCTAAACTTTCGATCGTGCTTCGGAATCTCTTCTGCCTTTTTTGCAGCCACCTCCCGTTGCGAATAATCTATTGTTACAGGGTTCGTCTTCTCAATCAGAACTTGGCAGACACTTGGAAAGGAGAGAAGTAATAGTAGATGTGGAAGAAAAAAAAGTAGTGCTTTCATAATCTTAATGTTTTGTAATTTTCTTGATGACTGATTGATCGCCTACAGTTAACCGCACCAAATAAATACCAGGGTTTTCTTTCTCATTTTCCCATGTGCAGGTTGCTCTTCCCGGCTGCAAAGAAGTATTCAAAGAATGCACCACCTGGCCTAATACATTATAGATTTTGATATTTCCTTGCATCTGAGATGCAGCTTCTGGCAGCGAATATTCAATGGTAACTTCACCGGCAAATGGATTGGGATAAGGATCGTATAAAATAACACGTGAAGGAATTAGTTTCTCATTTGTAAACTCCAGCGTTCCAAAAATCACTTTGAATTTACTTGAAACTGATCGGTTAAATTTGAAGGATGATTTTTCCCTCATGTTCGTGATCACATGAGTTTCTTCTTCCAGTAAATAAATAGTTTTATCATATCCGAAGTAGGAGCTATCCCAACTCAAGATTGTGTTACGATCAGCCATGTTTGATTCCACCGAAAACTCCCATACAAAATTTTCCTGTGTGGGCACCACATCCTTCGTGAGTTGCATGCCAGCATGTTTTTTGGGAATCCGAAACTCAAGGTACTCAAGAAACCGTGGCAGCGTGAAATCATCATGCGCATCAAAATCAATTAGTGCATCCGGATGCATGCCTATAGCTCCACGGCTTTCTATCCGATCACCCGCCTGAACATAGAAGGAAATCTCCCAGCTTGGTTGATCGAGTGAGTTTTGATTTTCCATCGGAACATCTACCAAGCGGCCACTTTGTATAATAGTATTTTTCTCAACAGGAATATTAAGCGTGACATTGGCAGACCCAGTATTTTTTACAAATCCTCCTTCCATTTTTCGGATTACATTCACTCCTTCACTCTTGATCCCATCGCGGAAGACAATAATATTCCGATTGTTATTGATACTGGATGCCGAGGTAGCATTAGCCGCCAATATATCGGCCCACGAGATGTTGAACGGATAAGGATTTCCGATTTGGTTCCAGCCTGGCCTTAAGGTAATCTGAAAAGGGCTCTTCGAGTTTACATCTACTGTGGTACCTTCTCCGGTGTTGAGGGCAT
>JANOQB010000655.1:0-6479 GCA_031422215.1 Cytophagales bacterium
AACCGAAGTGGCCAAGCGAAAACTCGATTGCTACGCCTACTACTTACTTGGTGACGACATCGATGCGGATACACACGAGGAGTCCATTTCAAAATTGGAATCGTGGGGTTTCAACGTTTCGCCAACGTATAAAAAATGCAAAAACATGCAGGCGGTACTTGAATACATAAAGCACTGGGAACACAAGCGATCGGACTTGCTGCTGGATACGGACGGAGTGGTGATAAAAGTAAACAGCCTCGAGCAACAGGAGCGATTGGGTTTTACGGCAAAGATTCCGCGCTGGGCAATTGCCTATAAATATAAAGCCGAGAGCCTGAGCACACGGCTCAATGGAATTACCTATCAGGTAGGCCGCACCGGGGCAGTAACGCCCGTGGCAGAATTGGAACCCGTGCAGCTCGCAGGCACCACGGTAAAGCGGGCTTCGCTCCACAATGCCAATGAAATTGAGCGCTTGGATCTGCGCATTGGTGATCATGTGTTTGTGGAAAAAGGTGGCGATATAATCCCCAAGGTAACGGGCGTTGACATGGAGAAAAGAAATTCTTCCCTTGAACCCGTAACATACATTTCAAAATGCCCTGAATGCCATACCGATCTGATCCGCAAAGAAGGCGAAGCAAACCACTATTGCCCCAATGAAAAAGGGTGCCCTCCACAGATAAAGGGAAGGATCGAGCATTTCATTCAGCGCAAAGCCATGGACATTGATTCACTGGGCGAGCAAACCATCCGGCAACTTTATGAACTTGGATTGGTGAAAACACCTGCCGACTTATATGACCTGTCCAAAGAAGATCTATTGAAGTTGGAAAAGGTAAAAGAAAAATCAGCTCAAAACATGTTGGATGGAATTGCGCAATCAAAGTTTCAAAGTTTTGAAAATGTGTTGTTCGGTATTGGCATACGCTACGTGGGCAAAACCGTGGCCGAGAAATTAGCGCGGCATTTTAAAAACATGGATGCTCTCTCCACAGCCACCTACGAGCAATTGTTGGAAGCACCCGAGGTAGGAGAAAAAATTGCCCAAAGCGTGGTCGAATTTTTTAAGGATGCTGAGAGCCTGAACGAAATATCGCGGTTAAAAAATGCAGGCTTGCAAATGGAATCGGCCTTGCAGCAAGCACAAGCCGTGAGCGATGCACTGAGTGGGAAGTCGTTTGTTGTATCGGGTACATTTCAAAACTATGAACGGGAGCAACTGAAGGAAGTGATCGTATCACACGGGGGCAAAGTGCTATCATCGGTGTCGGCAAAACTTGATTTTCTGCTGGCGGGAGAAAACATGGGGCCGGCCAAAAGGGAAAAAGCCGAAAGCCTGGGAGTAAAAATTATTTCGGAAGCAGACTTTGAAGCAATGATTAAAAATTGATCCGAAATTTAGCCGCCACACACCAAGTGTGAACTTACTTTATTAGATTTCGCACATGTTTAAAATGAACTTCCTTAATCTGCGGACAAATGCCGCGTTGAAGAAAAACAAAACAGCCCGTGCGAGCACACCCTTCAAGCAGGCGATAAGCATAGGCATAATTTTCACGGTAGAAGACAAAGACAAACACGAAGCCATCAAGGAATTTATCCAACACTTAGAGCGGGAGGGCAAGAAAGTGCAGGTGCTGGAATTCCTACCAGAAAAAAAAACCAACCACGAATTCAAATTCGATTTTTTTACCGACAAGGATATTTCCTTTTGGGGAAACCTGAACGCCTCCAACGCTTTGAAATTCATAGAGACCCCATTCGATTATTTGTTTTATGCCGACAAGGAATCAAACCCCTTGATTTTGCATGTGCTGGCCCGAAGCAAAGCCCATTGCAGGGTGGGGAGATTCGATGAAAATAAAAGTCAGTATTTTGAATTGATGATTGATCAAAATGGAACCACAAAAGGGTTGATAGATACTATGTTTACTTATACCAGTCTGTTGCGATAATGAAAAAGCTATATGGCACCGGTGTTGCCTTGATAACACCTTTTAACGAGCGCGGAGAAGTTGATTTTAAATCGCTCAAAAAAATATTGGTTCACACAGCCACAGGCGTTGACTACTATGTGGTGATGGGCACCACGGGCGAATCGGCCACACTCAGCAAAGAGGAAAAAAAGAGCGTATTGAAATTTGTTTTGGCCAACAATCCAAAGAAACTTCCCATCGTGTATGGCATTGGCGGCAACAACACGCAAAGTGTGGTGGAAGAAATAGAAGCCACAGACCTGAAAGGCGTTACTGCCCTATTATCGGTGAGCCCTTATTACAACAAACCATCGCAAGAAGGTATTTTTCAGCATTTCAAAACGGTGGCCCAAGCCTCTCCCCTTCCAATAATTTTATACAACGTGCCCGGGCGCTCTGCCTCCAACATGACAGCAGCAACAACCCTGCGCCTTGCTTCCATAAAAAACATTGTTGGGGTAAAAGAAGCATCGGGCAACCTTGAACAGTGCATGAAAATCGTAAAGGAAAAACCAAAAAACTTCATGCTGATTTCGGGCGATGATATGTTGACACTCCCACTGTATTCCATCGGAGGAGTTGGTGTGATTTCCGTGTTGGCCAACGCCTTGCCACAGGTGTTCTTGAAGATCAAAGAAAATTTCCACACAGCAAAAATGGCACAGGCCCAAGCGGCCCAATTCAAATTGGTGGATATCAACGCACCCATGTATGAGGAGGGAAATCCCGTTGGGGTAAAATACCTGATGAGCTTGATGGGCATTTGCGAACCTTATGTAAGGCTTCCATTGACCAGACCTTCAACAGGCTTGCAGAAGAGAATTACAAGTCTTTATGAGGAGGTTAGGTAAATGTTCCAATATCGTCTCCCGTTTCGGGGCCGATGTTGGCGCGACATCCTGATTGAGTATCATCCCGAGGCGGAGACGATACTTGGCACTGGTAATAATAATAATAATAATAATAATGTTTAGCGAATGATAGCGGCATAGCCGCCCAATATTTGTAGAAAGAGGTAAGGCACCTTCTAAGGTGCAGCGCACCGAAATATTATTTTTCCCCTGGGGATTATCCACAGTTTCGGTTCGCTGCACCTTGATTTTATAATAGGGGAAAGCACTACAAATATTAAGCGGCCTTGCCGCCATCTAGTCTTTGGATTTACAACAAGGTTACAGCATCTATACTTATTCAGCACTACCAATGGCCAAAGACAGCAACATCGTACATCAATATTTTAAAAAACAATTGGAAGGGAGCAGGATACTGGTAAAAGTAAATCCCATCCATCTGACCGGAACAGAGCTGATCATCGACCAAGAAGGTGAATTGCATAGCCGCGACCTGGAATTTGACAATCAAGTGTTTGATGACCTAAAGCACGATGGGTTTGTTGAAGTAAATGCCCTTGAGTTTAACATATATTTGTCGGGATTGAAATGACCCTTGCGGGAATTGCCGGGCATTTGTTACTTTTGCAACGGCAAATCGGCACGACCAGCTCCTGCTGAACTCCCCCAGAACCGGAAGGTAGCAAGGGTAGGTGGTTGTAGCGGTGCGATGTTCGGTTTGCCATTTTTTATTCTCTCCCCTCTTCAAGCCCCACAATTTTTTCGTTTTTTGAGTTAGTTTTGCATCCGAACAAACCATAACTACAGATGAAATTTTTTATTGACACTGCAAATCTGGCTGAAATAAAAGAAGCCTACGACCTTGGTGTGCTGGATGGTGTAACCACCAACCCATCGCTGATGGCGAAAGAAGGCATAGGAGGCAAAGAAAAAATCATGGCCCACTACAAAGCCATCTGCCAAATTGTTGACAACAACGTGAGCGCAGAGGTGATCGCCACCGATTTTGAAAACATCATCAAAGAAGGTAAAGAGCTTGCCAAAATTGACGACAAGATTGTGGTGAAAGTACCGATGATAAAAGACGGTGTGAAAGCAATAAAGAAATTTACCAGCGAAGGCATACGCACCAATTGCACGCTGGTGTTCTCGCCAGGCCAGGCTTTGCTCGCTGCCAAAGCGGGTGCCAGTTATGCTTCGCCATTCATTGGACGATTGGACGATATATCGCAGGATGGTTTGGAGTTGATAGCACAAATCCGACTTATCTACGACAACTACGGATACGGAACTGAAATATTGGCCGCCAGCATCCGGCATACCATCCACCTGATCAAGTGTGCCGAAATAGGTGCTGATGTGGCTACCTGTCCCCTCAATGTGATCATGGCTTTGTTGAAACATCCGCTCACGGATTCTGGTTTGGAAAAATTCCTTTCCGATCACAAAAAGACAAATGGTTGATAAGTGATATCTAAATCTAATGGTGTTCCGATCTAAATTGACAATTTGCAATAGGCAGTTGACAAAAAAAAAGTAAATCAAAATCATGTTCTCCACCGATCCGGTAGTACGGGTAAAAGACGCTAGCATTTTTCAGGACAACAATACGGTGCTCAACAGCATCAGTTTTGAAATCGACAAAGGCGAGTTTGTTTTTATCATCGGGCGCACAGGATCGGGCAAGTCGTCACTGCTCAAGACTCTTTATTCCGATCTGCCACTGCGCTTGGGCGATGTGAGCGTTGCCGGTTACAACATCCGCGAAATGAAATCAAACCAAGTTCCTTTATTGCGCAGAAAGATCGGGATCATCTTTCAAGATTTTCAATTGCTGGCCGACCGCACCGTAGGCGAAAACCTGAACTTTGTTATGAAGGCCACGGGTTGGAAGGATGGAGCCAAAACAAAAAACCGTCTTGCCGAAGTGCTTATGCAAGTGGGCCTGGGGTCAGTGGAAAAAAAGATGCCCCACCAACTTTCGGGTGGCGAACAGCAGCGCGTGGTCATTGCCCGCGCACTCATCAACGAACCGCTTATTCTTTTTGCCGATGAGCCCACTGGAAACCTTGACCCGGAGGTGGCGAGTGGCATCATGCGCACCTTCCAACAGATAAACAAAAGCGGCACAGCTGTGCTGATGGCCACGCACAGTTATGGACTGATAAAAAAATTCCCGGCAAGGGTGCTGAAATGTGAAGGAGGAAAATTGCTTGACTCAACAAAAGAACAATTCGAATTTAAAAGCGAGGATGATTTTTAGATCGTAACGCCCGGCTCACTGTAGAATTTTTTTTAAGATGTAGGACACGATTCGGGTAGCGGTATCTACTTTAATCCGGCTTGTTTAAGGATACTACCAAGAGTTCCCCTCGGCACTTCATCAGACAAACGATGATAAGCTATTGTTACTACCCCCAGTTTTATGCTATGCTTGTAGGCGCGGTGACTGCCCTTTTGTCTCACTTGATACCAGCCGTCATCTTCAACAAGGTTAACAACGTCTTTATATTTCATTACAGTTCAGACAAGCACCAACATTTCCGATTCAGAAATAGCATCGGGTATTGAATATCCAGATTCTGTCATTACCTCAATATGCAGTTTGATAGCTTCCACAATATTTTCCTCCACTTCTTTTTTGGTGGCTCCCGCAGAAGTACATCCCGGTAAATCGGGTACATAAGCACTGAATCCATCCGCACCTTTTTCATAAATTACCAGATATCTTCTCATGTGCATTTCTGTTTTAGGTAAAGTAAAGATAGTCAATAATTATTGCCCGTAATGATGCCACACAGAGTTATGGGCTTAGATCAGAAAATTCCCGGCAAGGGTGCTGAAATGTGAAGGAGGAAAATTGCTTGACCCAACAAAAGAACAATTCGAATTTAAAAGCGAAGATGATTTTTAGATCGTAACGCCCGGTGCTTTCTTCTCGGCATCTTCCATATTTTGTATTTGCTGATTCAATAAATCAATCCGCACCAACATATTCAATATAAGCGCATCTTTTATTTTTTCTGACGGGTGGGCCCGCATCTGCTCACGCAGCACCTGATACATCGCATCCAGTTTCTCAATGTCCTGCTCAAAATCCCTTTCCTCATGCTGGGCTTGTATGGTCCTGATCAATTCTATTTTATCGGCAATTTGTTCACTATAAAAATTCTCCAAGGCAGTGAATTCCTTTTGCAAGTTGGCCCTGTCCCTGCCTATAGGTTGGCCATCGTTGCGAGCTATAATTAAATAAACGGACAATCCGAAAAACAAAACCGCGGCCGCCCGCCACACTTGCATGGTGATTGAATAATTGCCTTTGCCACCTATCGGCAAACGGCCTAGTATTTTGCTCCATACGCTTCCTGCTGGTTGCTTGTCATCGAACTCCTGCCGGTGGCTTTCGATAAAATTTTTCAACGGATCTTCCATACCTATTTTGATTCAAGTATTTACTTCAATTTTTTCTTTGCCCTGTTAAACTGCGATTTGGAAGTGGACTCTGAGATGCTCAGCACCTCCCCTATCTCAGCATGGTCATATCCTTCAAACAAATACATGGTGAGCACCGATCGATAACCATCTGGGAGTTTCTCAATGGCACCTTTAACTTTTTCAACGGTGAAAGGAAACCCTTCTTCAAAATCCACTTCCTCTTCTTCCTTCA
>JANOQB010000656.1:0-5126 GCA_031422215.1 Cytophagales bacterium
CATAAGCGAATGCGTGTCGCTACCACGTATGCCCATTTTGTCTTCTTTCTTGCCTACCACAAATCCGTTCATGCCGCGCTCCACAATCAAGGCATTGATGCCCTTGTGCCGCTTCGAAGCATCGGTCTGCGCAATCACCAAATAGACACTGGCACTCTTTCCATTGGTGATCCAGTTTTTTGTTCCATTCAACAGATAGTGGTCTCCTTTGTCTTCGGCTGTTGTGCGCTGGCTCGTTGCGTCCGATCCGGCTTCGGGTTCCGACAAACAAAATGCACCAATGCCGTGGGCGGCAAGGGGCTTTAAATATTTTTCCTTTTGCTCTTCATTTCCAAATCGCTCAAGCCCCCAGCACACCAACGAATTGTTCACCGACATGCACACCGAAGCAGAGGCATCCACTTTAGAAATTTCTTCCATGGCCAGAACATACGAAACAGTATCCATTCCTCCACCGCTGTATTTGGGATCCACCATCATTCCCATAAAGCCAAGCTCGCCCATCATTTTGATTTGTTCGGCAGGAAATTTTTGTTCCGTGTCGCGGTCAATTACACCGGGCAAAAGTTCTGTTTGTGCAAAATCGCGCGCGGCTTGTTGCACGGCCAATTGTTCTTCGGTGAGTTGGAAGTTCATTTGGTTTTTAATTTACGTTATCACTGTTAATGAATAGGTCTGTTACAAAGATGATTCTTATCCTTTCTGATCAAAACCTTCTCTCCACTTGCGGCCATTTTTTAACGCAAAGACCGCAAAGGAATTCACGCAGAGTGCGCAAAGAGGCAAGGATTCTAAATCTCCTTCATCCCAAATAAAAATGCCTGACCGCTTAGATCAGGCACTAAATTTATCAATCCTTAAAAGAAAGATAAGCTATATCGTGGTTTATTTAATCATCTCCGCTCATGCCCAGGTAGCTGAGCACATAATAGATGAGCGTAACGATTGAACCGATGGCAGCAACCACATACGTCATGGCCGCCCATTTCAAAGCATCTTGCGCCATATCATATTCGCCCGTGGTTACAATGTTTCTTGTTTTCACCCAGGCAAGCGCACGGTTGCTGGCATCGAACTCCACCGGCAGCGTTACCAAAGCAAACAAAGAAAACACACCATAACAGGCAATGTAGATGAGCAACATGGTTTCCATTGGCAATATTCCCCTGAACAAAAACGAACCGAATACCATGGCCATGAAAATAAAATTAAGAACCGTGGCACTAAAATTTTGAATTGGCACCAGTTTAGACCGTAGCTCAAGCATGCCGTAGGCCGTTGCGTGTTGCACGGCATGGCCACATTCGTGCGATGCCACCGCAGTAGCCGCGGCATTCCTTCCATTGTAAACCGATTCGCTCAAGTTCACAGTTTTGTTTGCCGGGTTGTAATGGTCACTCAACTCGCCCTGCACACTCACCACTTGCACATCGCGTATGCCATGATCGGCCAGCATGAGCCTAGCAATATCAGCACCCGTTAAATCCTTGGCGAGATGTATTTGCGAATACTCACGAAATTTTTTCTTCAATCGGGATTGAATCCACCATCCAATCGCCATGAAAAACAAACCAATTGCTAATGCACCCATAGTTATTTTGTTTTAAGTTCTTTTTATTTTTTCAACAATCCGTGTAGTGGAGTAACCCGGCACAAAGTCAATGGTTTTCACCACACCGCCATTCTTTTTTACAACATCTGCGCCAACAATATTTTCTGCCAAATAGTCACTTCCCTTAACGAGTATATTGGGCTTTAGTTCCGAAATCAAATTTAAGGGAGTGTCTTCATTAAAGAAAACAACTAGGTCAACAAATTGCATGGAGGCCAAAATCCGCGCCCTGGATGTTTGGTCTTGCAGGGGCCTTTCCGGGCCTTTGAAACGGCTGACTGAATCATCTGAATTTAATCCGATCACCAATTTGTCGCCAAGCATCCGGGCCTTTTCCAGATAATCGACATGGCCCAAATGGATTATATCGAAGCAGCCGTTGGTAAAAACCACGTGATGGCCCTCGTGCTGCCAACCTTTTACTTGTGCGCTGGCTTCTTGAAATGTTTTTATTTTTCGTGCGCTTTCTTCCATCGTATCATCCAATAACTGATAATCAAAGATAATAATCCACTCACAATGAAAATCAATGTTTGCCAGCCATGAAATATAAACACAAAAGCAATGGCATCGGCTTTGGGCAAATTATACAACGCCACCAAGCCCATAGGCACGAGTGTGTGATAGGAACCGGCACCACCTGGCAGCGGCACTGCCATGGCAATTGACCCAATGGCAAACAGGGTAAGTACAGCACCAAAGCCCAAGTCTTGCGTTTCATTAAACGCTTTGAGCACCCAGTAAGTCATAAGAAAGTAGAGGCCCCATATTGCGATAGAATAAACTATAAACAGGACCTTATTCTTCAATTTGAAAATGGACCCCAGGCCTTCCCTGAAACCTTTTAATATTTTTATAAACTTTTCATTTTTCCGAAGCAAGAACAAACCAAGGGCAAGCACAACCAGCGCAAGAAAAATAACGATGGCCCAGGGTGAAATACCAAATCCGTTAGAAGCAGGAAACTCAAGTGTGTTGATGAACGCTTTAATTTTCGTCCACTCCACAAAAAAGGAAAGTGCAATCAACGCCATCATGCAAATGACATCTACAATACGCTCCACTACCACCGTGCCGAACGAAACTTCAACCGGTGTTTTTTCAAGTTTGTAAAGATTGTAGCACCGCGATACTTCACCCCCGCGTGGCACGGCCAAGTTTACCAAATAGCCAATCATCAATGAAAGGAAACTTCCAATGAAGGAGACATGATTGCCGGTGGGTTTCAACAACATCCTCCACCGCTCAGCGCGTATCACATGGCTGACCATAACAGCCACAGCCATCAAGAGCAAATAAACTTTGTTTGATTTCTGCCACGCATGCCAAAGGAACTTGCTTTTGTTTTCGCCTTCGCCCACTTGCAGGCCGCGCAGCGAAAGCCACAGCAACAAAACCGTCAATAAGATAAGGAAGATATATTGTAGAACTGATTTTACGCGGCTATTCAATGGCTAAGTGATTATTTAAAGATAGGAGATTAAAGATAGGAGATATGAGATATGAGATTACAGACGGATCAGACTTGAATTTTTAATATTGAATTTATACCCCGATAGATTAAAGGAGTTTAAAAAAAACTCAACTTAGCTTATTATCCGGGTTTGGAAAAATGATGTGCGGCTTAAATTTTTTTGCTTCCTCAAATTCCATCGAGGCGTATGAGATAATGATCACCATATCGCCCACGCTTGCCTTCCTTGCTGCGGGCCCATTGAGGCAAACCGTGCCACTGTTTCGCTCACCGCGAATGATATACGTTTCCAGCCGCTCACCATTGTTGATGTTCACCACCTGCACTTTTTCTCCTTCTATAAGATTGGCCGATTCCATCAACGCTTCGTCAAGCGTGATGCTTCCCACATAATGCAGTTCGGCCTGCGTAATTCTTGCACGGTGTATTTTCGATTTTAAAACATCAATCCTCATTCGCTTATAAATAAATTGTCTATCAATCTTACTTCTCCAACAAAACCTGCTATCAACAGTATGGCATTGGCTGTAACGTTTTCCATCAGCACAAAGTTTGTGGCATTGGCCATCTCTATGTACTCGAGCCGCACGCCCTCCTTTGCCTCACAAAATCTTTTAACTTCTTTTTTTATCCTGGCCATCGGAATACCCTCCCTAATTTTTTGTTTTGCCAATTGCAATCCTTCATAAAACACAATGGCATCCTTCCGTTGTATTTCATTTAACCGCGTGTTGCGTGACGACATGGCCAATCCATCACTTTCCCGTTGAATGGACACACAGCGCAACTGCACATTAAATTTTAATTCTTTAACAAGGCATTCAACAATTTTGTATTGCTGAAAATCTTTTTGCCCGAAATAGGCAATGTTGGGCAGCACGATGTTAAGAAGTTTGGAAACCACCAAGGCCACACCGTTAAAATGGCCAGGGCGAAATTCTCCTTCCAGCACTCGCTCCAGGTTTCCGAAATCAAATTTGATAATCGATTTTTCTGGATACATCTCTTCGCCCGATGGGCAGAACAAAACATCGCAGCCGGTCGATTGCAGCATGGCTATATCTTGCTCTAAAGTTCGGGGATATTTCGCTAGGTCCTCGGCATTGTTGAACTGGGCGGGGTTTACAAAGATGCTGCAGACGGTAATGTCATTCTCCTTACGGGATTGTTTGATGAGCGCAAGATGGCCAGCGTGAAGGGCACCCATGGTGGGCACAAACCCCACCGATTTATCAAGGGATTTATTTTTCTTCAAAAAAGCCCTTAATGGTTCAATTTGAGAGAAAATATCCATCAACGGTTTTTTTTCGGGGCGCAAATATAGACCATATATTCAAAGGTAAGTTGAAGAAGGGGCAATAATTGAGTACTTTTGTGACCGGAATTTTCCGGTACTTACCAAAATTCATGATTATGTCCAAAATTCGCATTCTTTATGTAGCCAGTGAGATCAACCCGTTTTTGCAAACCACTGAGGTTTCAGATTTCGTGAGGAAGCTGCCCCAGGCCATGCAGGAAAAGGGTATGGAAATACGCATTCTGGTGCCACGGTTTGGCTTGATCAACGAACGAAAAAACCGATTGCATGAAGTGGTCCGCCTCTCGGGCATAAACATATCGGTGGGCGATGAAGAAAAACCGTTGATCATCAAAGTGGCGTCAATCCCCAATGCAAAACTCCAGGTTTACTTTATCGACAACGAAGACTACTTCCACCGCAAGTCGGTATTTCACGACAAGGAAAACAAATTTTATGAAGACAATGACGAGCGCGCCATCTTCTTTTGCAAAGGTGTGATAGAAACCGTGCGCAAATTAGGCTGGGCCCCCGACATAGTCCATTGCAACGACTGGATAACCAGCTTCATTCCGTTGTACCTTAAAACAACCTATAAAAACGATCCCTTGTTCAAGAACACCAAAACGGTGTTTACCATTTATAACAATAGCTTTACCCACAAATTTAAGGGCGACCTGATGGGCAAAGTGCGCATGATGGACATTGAAGACAATATGCTGGGCCATTTGAAAAGTGCCGAC
>JANOQB010000657.1:0-1892 GCA_031422215.1 Cytophagales bacterium
AAGCTCGTTATCACAAACTCAAAATCATTAACAAGTCTGAGTTTGAGGCAATGTTTCCACTACCGTAGTGGTTAATTCGTGAGAGCATAAGGAGTTGTCCGTATATTAAAATCGTTTGAATATCTGTAAGCTTTGAGTTACCAACTGATGTTACGCACTACATGATTTCTTTGTGACATAGTGCCTTCGTGGCAAAGTTAAAGAGCATAAGAATCGAACCACAAAGGCTCAAAGGCACGAAGTTTCACTAAGAAAAAACAATGAAATATGATTTATGCATAATATCAGTCATTGTGCTTTTCGAGTTACCAATAAACATTCTATTTCATTTATCTTTAGGGTCTAAAACTTTTGGAATATGCGTAAGGTAATTGTGATGTTGTTGATTGGGGTTATATTTTCGGTCGGTGCCTTGGCGCAGTTAAAGGAGCAGCTCCCTACCATGAAGTCGATGATACCAAAGCGCGACATCATCTGCTATGCTAAACCCGAAGACCAGAACACCGTAGTGGCACCGCCCAATGCCTATCTGCAATGGAAATTAAACAAAAGCGCAAGAACGAATGCCACCACCTTTGTAGTGGAGTATGTCGATTTTCCCATCGATGCCAAAGAGGCGTTTCAAAAAGCGGTGGACATCTGGTCAACATTGATTGAAACAGAAGTGCCCATCCACATCGTGGCTTCGTGGCGCGTTATCGAAGATGGAGCGGGTTCTTCCAACAATGTGCTGGGCAGTGCTAGCCCTGGCACTTTCATCCGCGATTTTGATGGCGCACAACAAGCCCTCACCTGGTATCCGGTTGCGCTTGCCGAAAAAATGGCGGGCAAAGAATTGAACGATGTTGATAACCCAGACATTTTTGCACAGTTCAACAGCAATTATCCCAATTGGAATTTTGCCACAGACGGCCTGATCAAAGTTGGAAAAATTGATTTTGTTACCGTAGTGCTCCATGAAATTGGGCACGGGCTCGGCATCACGCGCGGGTATAATGTTACGGGCAACAACGGAGAGATTTCAAGTTTCTTTTCGAACCTACATGTTGTCTATGATCACTTCATTGAAAACGGAAATGAAAAAAATTTAGTGCAAACTTTTGTGCCGCCCTCTGCCGAGTTAAAAACCGAGTTGACTAGTGGGGCACTTTTCTTTCGCACCCCACAATTGACAAAAATTTCTGGCGGTGCCGACAACCGTGCGCTGCTTTTTGCACCCAGCACGTTTCAGTCGGGGTCCAGCGTGGCCCACCTTGACGAAAACACCTATAACGGATCGGTGAATGCGCTAATGACCCCACAGGTTGGCACAGCCGAAGTGCATCACGATCCCGGTGGAATTGTAAAAAAGATGTTGGCCGATATGGGATGGGTGCATACACAAATACTGCACACACGATTGAAGAACACCGAAACCATTCTCAATCCTTTTGAAGTGAACGTAATTCTGGTGCCCGACAAGCTGAATGGATATAACTACACTGCGGGCGAAGTAAAATTGAACCACACCACCAATGGAACAACCTTCACCACAGTGCCCATGACAGCCACGGCCAACCCCAACGAGTTTTCGGCCACCATCCCTTCCACAGGTGTGGCCACTACCTATGAATATTACATTTCAATAAAAGACAATCTAAACAGGTCGATCTTCAAGCCGGGCATTCGCACCGAAGACGGAAAGGCACCCCGAAATTTATTTTTCACCTTTGAAGCAGGGCCCGATACCAAGGCACCATTTATTAACCATACTCCACAGCCGTTCATTTTATCAAGTGATACTGAACTGAACATTGAAGCGATCTTATCCGACAACATCGGGATATTATCGGCCACTGTCGAATACCAAATAAATGGAGTCGATCAAACTCCTGTTTCGCTTGTGCTGGATG
>JANOQB010000658.1:0-1707 GCA_031422215.1 Cytophagales bacterium
GCAATATTTTTTTGTGATATCGGCATTCATCAAGGTGCCTATGCCCAGCATCAAATCAGGATATTGCTCTGCATGTTTCAGCAACCGGCCAAAAACTTGAAAGGCATTTTCTCCCCGATTGGTAAATTCAAAAACACACACGCCTCCTCGGTAAGATGCATCGAGCACTGCTTTTGCTATCTCCACATCAGGATGATAAAAAACCGGGATCATGCCCGATGTGCGCATGGCTTGTTGAATGGTGTCGATTGAGAATGTTGGCATAAGTTAAATTTTGTTTCTGAGTTTAATTGGTTCTTCGGTTTATGACCTCACCCCCTGCCCCTCTCCAGATGAGAGGGGAGCGAAACCCTCACTTTGAGAGACAAGATAAATGGATTTTAAAAAGCAATTCATTAACAATAGATTGAAAAGGTTTTCAAAGACAGTCACAGAGGATGAGGTCATCGCGAAACACGGCCTGAGCCATCGCCCGTCATCAGCTTTTCAACTTCATCCACCGTCACGCGGTTGAAGTCGCCTTTGATGGTATGCTTGAGGCACGATGCGGCCACAGCAAAGTCCAACGCTTTTTGATCGTTGTCGGGATAGGTGATCAATCCGTAAATCAGTCCGCCCATAAACGAATCGCCTCCTCCCACGCGATCCACAATGTGGGTGATCTGATAAGTAGGGGCTTCGATCAATTTTTTCCCATCCCACAATACGCCCGACCATGAATTGTGGCTGGCATTGATGGAACCTCGGAGCGTAATGATTATTTTTTTTGCCTTTGGGAATTTGGCCATCAACTGTTTCCCCACCGATTCGTAGGCCGCTGCCTCCACATGGCCCGACTTGACATCCACACCTTCTGGCTTTATCCCGAACACCATATCGGCATCTTCTTCATTGCCCAAAATGATATCGCAATGGGCTACCAGTTTTTCCATCACTGCTCCGGCAGGCTTACCCCACTTCCATAATTTGTTCCTATAATTCAGATCCGTGGAAATGGTTATGCCTTTTTTTGCAGCCACTTCACACGCTTCCAGGCAGGCATCGGCTGCACCTTCTGAAACAGCTGGTGTAATGCCCGTCCAATGAAACCAGGTGACGCCTTCAAAAACTTTGTTCCAATCGATCGATCCCTTTTTCAAATTAGCAAACGAACTGTTGGCCCTGTCGTAAATAACTTTGCTGCCCCGGCTCACCGCGCCCGATTCCAAATAGTAGATCCCAATGCGATCGCCTCCTCTCACAATCAGTGAAGTATCCACGTTGTGCGTGCGCAATGTTGTGATAGCATAATCGCCCAGATCATTTTTGGGAAGGGCAGATACAAAACTTGCCGCGATGCCGTAGTTGGCAACCGATACGGCCACGTTCGCCTCGCCTCCGCCAAAGGTCACATCAAATTCTGTTGCTTGCGCGATGCGTAAAAAATCAGGGGTGGCGAGCCTGAGCATGATTTCACCGAAGGTTACTACTTTGTTTTTCATAAAGTGTATAGATTTATAAATTTGAGATTAAACTGTTGACTCATGTTATGGGTGTCTGACAAATTGCACTGACCGGTCCATACATAGGAAGCCGTGCTATCATTCAGTTTTTTAGTTTGTTTGTAGTTGGTTTCAATTGTTGATTTGGCACTTTTTTGTCTTGACACAAAAAAGTACCCAAAAAAAGTCAAGACAAAAAGATGCTTCCTCCCGCATCCTATCACAC
>JANOQB010000659.1:0-6589 GCA_031422215.1 Cytophagales bacterium
TATTTGGCGTAAGCAGGTCAATTTTCTTTTTCAAATCTTTTTATAGTTCGAGGGTGCTCATGGTTGATGGGTTTTGATTTTCAGAAATATACCGGACAATTGATAGTTCAAAGGTAATGTATCCACTTTCGATATTAAAACATCCCTAACCAATTCAACATTCAATCAGAAACTTAAACTTCACATCAACCGATAATTTTTATATTCCCCCACTCTCCACCCTGTAAGTTGCTCAATGATTTTTTTGAATTTGTATTTTAGCGATGTAGGTCTTCGCGATAAGTCACGAGTGTAAGTCCAATTCTGCCGGGCGATGCGTTCATTCATTACAGCAGGGTGCGATCCTTTGAAGAGGGCCAACTCTTCTGTTTCCCCATAATCGAATTCCTCTGCCTTGACTATCCTTTTTTCTATCCATTGATCGTCATGCCAAAAACGATGGAAGGTTTCCAATTTTGCCTGCAACGCCCTGGGCTCGCGCACCCAACTGTAATGGTAAATAGCTACATCGATCAACTTCACATTTAGTTTATTGTTCGGCTTCTTACGGAAACCCTGAGCATCGCGGTAAGAAAAAATATCTTTCCTGTTGCGGATAATCCGTATCTCTTTTCGGCACCAACCGTACGCCTCTCCCACATAATCATACGATCCATAAAAATGATGATAGCCGAAAAGAAGCCCCTCTACTTTTTCATCGCGAAGGTTTTCTTCCATTGCCTTTTTAATGGCCGGCAACGATTGCTCATGAACTACTTCGTCCGCCTGAAGATAAAAGGCCCAATCGTATTCGTCCGGAATGGCTTGGAAAACTTTATCCGTCTCTACCGCAAGCACACGTCCTCCTTCTCGCAGGGAATCATCCCATACGGTTTCAATGATTTTAATTTTTGAAGACTTTATGCTTTGTATCAATTCCAACGTACGATCATCGGAGTTTCCAACAGCTACAATAAAGCAATCACAAATGGGGAGTATGGAATGGATCGATTCAAGTATGGGATAATCGAACTTGGCACCATTGCGAACAAATGTAAACCCACACACTTTCATCGGTGATGTTTACTAAAGATTACAACTCACGGTATCAATCCCGATAAAGCACCGCCTTCACCGCCTTCACGGTTTTGGCAACATTGGGAAGGATAACCTCAATCAACGTGGGGGCATAAGGTAGGGGAACATCCATGCTGTTGATCCGGTATATGGGCGCGTCCAAATAATCGAATGCATGCTTTTGTATATGATAAGTGATTTCGGTGGCGATGGATGACAATGGCCAGGCTTCTTCAACAATTACCAACCGGTTTGTTTTCTTCACCGATTCCACGATGGCAACATAATCAATGGGGCGCACCGACCGCAGATCTATTACTTCGGCAGAGATATTTTCTTTTTCCAATTCCTGTGCGGCTGCCAGCGCTACCTTCATTATTTTACCAAAAGAGACAATGGTTACATCGGTGCCGCTCCGTTTAATATCGGCCACGCCAATAGGTATAAGATATTCTTCTAAGGGCACTTCGCCTTTATCTCCATACATCATTTCCGACTCCATAAAAATAACAGGGTCGTTGTCGCGGATGGCAGTTTTCAAAAGGCCTTTTGCATCGTAGGGTGTGTAGGGCACCACTACTTTTAAACCCGGTGTATTGGCAAACCAATTTTCAAAATTTTGTGAGTGCTGTGCACCCAATTGCCCGGCATTTCCGGTGGGGCCACGAAACACCATAGGGATATTGAACTGACCGCCAGACATAGAGTACATTTTAGCAGCCGCATTGATGATCTGGTCAATGGCAACCAACGAAAAATTGAACGTCATAAATTCAACAATGGGCCTTAGCCCGTTCATGGCAGCACCTACGGCAATACCTCCAAACCCAAGTTCGGCAATGGGAGTATCCAATACGCGGCCTGGCCCAAACTCGTCCAGCATGCCTTGGCTTACTTTATAGGCACCATTGTATTCTGCCACTTCCTCGCCCATGAGCAATACCTTGGGGTCGCGTCTCATCTCTTCGTTCATGGCTTCGCGAAGTGCTTCTCTGAATTGAATTTCTCTCATAGCTGTCGTTTGTTTGGAAAGCGTGTAAAAATAGGTATCTGGAAGTAGAGGATAAAATGTTGCTTCGATTTTTTCAGGTTTACCAAGCCGAAAGGCAACAAAAAACCCCGGCTTTTATGGCCGGGGTCTATCGTAAAAAAGAAATGTTATTATTTAAGCGCGTTTCTGAAAGCCTCTGTGGTATTGAATTTTGTGAATTCAAGGTCAGTAAGAGCTTTTTCTTTCAATGACGCATCAATTTTCACTGCATTGCTCAGGCTGCTCACTACCGCATCGCCATTTCCGGCACGGGCAGCGGCTACTGCCGAGCCATAATGTGCCAAAGCGAAATTGCTGTTTTTACGTGCAGATTCTGCAAACGAGGAAGAAGCATTGCCATAATCTTTGTTCAGCAATTGAGCCAACCCTTTATTGAAAAGGTTCACGTGGGTGTCGGTGGCCGAAGAGGTAGAACTTACGGCAGCACTGTAGTTTGCCATATAAATTTCCGAAGCTCCTTTGATGCCGTTTACACCGCGGGTCACATCATTGTTGGCACCGCGAAGTGCTTTGGTTGCATAGCTGTAAGCCTTGTACGGATTGCCTTTCCAAAGGGTGATGGTAGCCATGTTGGCATTTACTTCAGGAGTTTCCTGCAACTTGGTAGCAATCTCTAATTGGGCAGCAGCTTTGCCAGTAAGGTCGGCAGCACGTGAAGGATTTTCGATGGCCATCTGGATATATGCTGCACCTAAGTTATTGTGGGCAGTCCAGTTTGTGCCTTTTTTGGTGGCGGCTTCGTAAATCGCTGCTTTCTCTTCCAGAGAAGGCGTAAGCGTGGCAGCATACATTATCTCATCAAAGCTAAGTACATCCGCGGCAGCTTCGCCTTTGGTGATTTGTTTTGCCAACACAGACATCTCCGCATCGGTCTTCTTTGCTTTGATAGTAAGTATTTCGGTTTTGGCGGTACGCAAACCAGGATACACATCCTTAAATACCTTGTTGTAGGTTTTTATTTTTTTCATCTGCTTCTCTTGGTCTTCGAAAGAGCCACCGGCTTTGATAATATTGAGGTAAGCTGATTTCTCATCGGAAGTAATGCCTTGATAGGCGGCAAGGGCAGTTTGAAACTCAGTCCAATCATCCACCACCGGCTTAAGGATAAACTTTATTTCATCGGCCTTGGCCTGGTAATCGTACTTCTTCATTTGAGCGCGATAGAATTTTTCAATAGCAGCAGCGCGTTCGGCTGATAGTTTGCTGTTGATGCGCTCAGCGCCTTCAGGTGAGTGGGTACCGGTGATGGTAACGGTGCGGGTCACGTTTTTGGAAGCGATGAAGGCATCCAATTGCTTGCCCTTTTCGGCTTTGGTTTCGGAAGGGCGCAATACCGATTTACCTCTTTCGAAAATAAAGTCGGGGATGGTGATGGGCATCAACTCTTCCTGATTGTTGTATGAATGAGCAGCGAAAGCGGCATAGTATGAATTCTGTACCAACTTAGAAGTGGTGATTATACCCGTGCCCAAAGGCATGCGGGGCGTAGGCTTCGACTTGGTTCCTTTTGAAGCAACACCTTGTATTTCCACGGTGCCCACTTTATAAGCATCCTTGTAAGGAAACATGAAGGACTTTGTAACTTTAGTTTCGGTTGTGGCACTGGCAGGATAATCTTCGGCCTTCAGCACAACAGGCTCAAGGGCCAGTTCATTTTCGCCATACTTGTAGAAAGTATTGAGCGTATAAACCGTTCCCTTCTTGAGCATCTTTACTGGAAGGTTTCCGGAAAGGTCAAAATTGACCGTATCCTTATGCACCTCAAGTGGATTGGGTTTAATCTCTAATCTTTGTTCTTTGGCAGCTTTGATCATTTTGGGAAGGGTGCAGCTCGAGAAGGTGAGCGACCCGATGATCAACATGGCGTAGAGTAATTTTCTCATGGTTTTGATTTTATGGTTTCTTTTAACGAGGTGCAAATTTAACGTTAACCCCGGTTTTTCTGCAATTATAGGGAAAAAATTATCACTTATTGCGCTTAATAGTGGAGTATATGTCCTGTATATTTGCAGGCCGATGCTTTATGTCGATAAACTGACATTAGCACCGGACAGAAGGTAAGGACTGGATTTGAATTAAAAATATGACTGGATTTATAGATCGGGTTCAAACTTTTTTCGAAAAGCATGCCTTTGGCGTATGCACTGCCTTGGGCGAAAAAATGGGCATTGCCACTTCCTCCATACGGTTGTTCTTCATCTATACTTCCTTTTTAACCTTCGGCTCGCCAATCATTATTTACCTGTCGTTGGCATTTGTGCTTAACATGCGTTCGCATTTGCGCAAGCGAAGCTCCATCTGGGATTTTTGATTTTGGTTGAATAAGGCATGAAGCCTTGAGCTACGATCAGATTCTCCCTACTTCACTTTAACTCCCTAAAAGTCTTTCTTCTCAAGAGAAAGTATTGCCATGGAAGCAATATCTTATATATCCCCTTAAGGGGAGATTGATTTAAACCTTTTCCCAATTCATTCCTCTTGGCAAGATCGCCCGCAAGGTTTTTAAAAAATTCAAGATGGGAAGTCAACACGGCTTTGGCATCGACAGGTTTGTTGTTGAACAGGAACAGCCCAGCAGCGAGCCAATCTAAGACAAGGCGCACAGGAAGTTTCCAAACCAATTGGCACAAAGGCAAATGTTTTACCAAAAGGCTAAGTCCATTTCTGAAGTTGAGATGGGTTTTTCTTGGGTTGGATGCGGACAACGTTCCACCGCCTACATGGTAAACTTTGCTGTCGCCCGAATAATAAATTTTATATCCTGCTCTGTTGAGCCGCCAGCAAAGGTCAATCTCTTCCATGTGGGCGAAGAAGCTCTCATCAAATCCACCTGCCTTTTTAAAATCTTCTGCTTTTATGAAGAGACACGCCCCTGTTGCCCAAAATATTTGCCGCGTGTCATTGTATTGGCCCACATCAGTTTCGGCATGAGAAAAAATCCGTCCCCGGCAAAATGGGTAGCCGAATGAATCAATGTAACCACCGGCAGCACCGGCATATTCGAATTTATTTTTTTCACGAAAGGACAAAATTTTTGGTTGAGCTGCGGCAATCAAAGGATCACTTTTCAAAAGTTGGATGACTGGCTCTATCCATCCTTCGGTTACCTCCACATCCGAATTGAGAAGAACAAAGTAATCGGCTTGAATTTTATCAAGGGCAAAATTGTATCCGCCACAATATCCCCGGTTGTGGTCAATCTTTATTATTTCTACTTGTTGGGAAAATTCAGATTCTACAAGGTGAATGGAATCATCGGTGGAGGCATTGTCGGCTACAATAATTTTTGTGTTGCCACGATGCTGAATAACGGAGGGAAGAAATTGTTTTAAGAAATTTCTCCCATTGAAATTCAAGATTACAACCGCTACCTCGGTCATCCCATCAGGCTGCTTAAGTCCATGCCAGGTATGTTGGGCAACATTCCTTCGGTGGCTTTCTTCAACGCTTCTTTGGCAAGCACTTCTGCCTCTTCGGAGGCTTTGTTAACGGCAGCGATCACTAAGTCTTGCACCAGCACTTTGTCTTCTGCTTTTAGAATGAGCGGGTCAATATCAAGGGCGATCACTTGTTTTTTTCCATTTACCGTGGCGCGCACCATGCCACCACCGGCTTCCCCCGAAGCTTTTACATGCACCAAACTTTCCTGTGCTTCTTTCATCTTCCCTTGCACTTCCTTCATCTTGCCCATCATCTTCATCATGTCGAACATAGCATTGCTGTTTAAATAAAAAATAGTGAGACCAAAGGTAAATGAATTAGTTTGAAGATGTGGAAGGCAGAAATATTGTTTTCAGATTGCGGAGTCCGAGAAGATACTCCACGCGGAAGAGAAAAAGTCAAGACAAAATGGATGCTTCCTCCCGAATCCAATCACCACCAGACTTTTTGTCGGGCAACCGCATTTGAGTTTCAAAATGAATAGTTAGCAATCCTATGGCAACAGGGCATCATTTAAACATTCGTGCTAACTTCAACAAAAAGTCCGTAAAATTGCGGTGTAAAGATTATCTACAACATGGCTTTTGAAAGTTTAACAGACGACAAAATAGCGGACTTGCTTAATTGCCCAAAGAAGCTGACCAAACCACAAGCGAGAAATAGAGTGAAGGACGGGCATGAGCAAGTTAATTTCAAAGTCGTTGCTATGGATGGCACCAACCATGGGTTTGAATTATACAAAAGACAGAATTTAAGAGATGGCATGGAGGATGATTTTTCTTGTGGAATTGGGTTGCACCAAACGGAGAAACTCTCACTCTAAAAAGATACAATGGGCCAAATCACGACCACCCAAATCATTTGGAAAAAGTAAGGCTTGGACTTAATTGCCATATTCACATAGCAACAGAAAAATATCTAAAAGCAAATAGAAAAGCAGAAGGGTTTGCGGAAGTTACTGACAGATATAAAACTATAGAAGGGGCTTTGCATTGCCTTGTATCAGACTGTAAAATAACAGGAATTCAAACCAATCCAGAC